>CANQSN010000048.1 GCA_947626505.1 uncultured Lachnospiraceae bacterium | reverse complement strand
AAAAAACACCGTTTTACACAGTTTTTACACACGTTCAATGAGAAAATGCGAAAACCTATAAAAAGTTATGTTTTCTGAAAGCATTTCTAATTCCCAAACCAAGGGCGTTTGATAAGATATAAAAATTTCTGAAAAATTCTAAATCCCTTCCAACCTTACAAAATTGTAACTTTAGAGAAGAAACTGTAAGCTTAAGTTAAGGCAAAACAGTTTCTTTTTAATTATAATGGCATTATACTAATAGTGAAAGAAGGAATGTATTATGCCGCTTTTAGAAGTGAAGGAGTTAAAAAAGATTTATACCACCCGATTTGGTGGAAATAAGGTGGAGGCTTTAAGGAATGTGAATTTTTCTGTAGAGGAGGGGGAATATGTAGCAATTATGGGTGAATCCGGCTCAGGTAAGACCACATTGCTTAATATACTGGCAACGGTGGACAGACCTACTTCCGGAGAGGTTATTTTAAACGGAAAGAATATCACAGGAATTAAGGAGGGCGAGCTCGCTAAGTTCCGCAGGGAACATCTTGGGTTTGTATATCAGGATTTTAATCTGCTGGACACATTTAGCCTTGAGGATAATATTTATCTTCCGCTGGTGCTGGCAGGAAAAAAGTACCCTGATGCTTCAATGAAGCTAAAGGAGCTTGCAGAGCGTCTTGGCATTTATAAGCTTTTAAAGAAATACCCCTATGAGGTGTCAGGCGGTCAAAAGCAGAGAGCTGCTGTGGCAAGGGCAATGATTACAAAGCCAGAGATTTTGCTGGCGGACGAGCCTACAGGCGCTTTGGATTCAAAATCAACCGGAGATTTGCTGACAGTATTTTCAGACCTGCATGATGAAGGACAGACCATACTTATGGTAACTCACAGTGTAAGAGCTGCGTCACATGCGGACAGGGTGCTGTTTATAAAAGATGGAGAGATTTTTCATGAGCTTTACAGGGGCAATTTAACTAATGACGATATGTATAGGAGAATATCAGAATCATTGACGGTATTGCTGGCAGGAGGTGAGGTACATGAATAGGGGACTGTATCTTAAGCTGGCATTTAGTAATATTAAGAAGAACAAGGACACCTTTCTTCCATTTGTATTATCTGTTACCGCTATGATTTTTATAGTATATACTTTAAATGAAATGCAAATGCAGGTTGCAAAAGGAGGATTTTATGGCGATTCTGCTATGCAGGTTATTTTAAGGTGGGGTTTGTCGATATGCGGCATTTTTTCGTTATTTGTAGTTATATATACAAATGGCTTTCTGATGAAGCAGCGCGCTAGGGAGTTTGGACTTTACAGTATGATGGGTATGGAGAAAAAGCATATTTCAATGATGGTATTTTTTGAAATTGCAGTAGTGGGCGCAGTCTGTATTGTTGGAGGAATGATTGTTGGAATTTTAACTTCAAGGCTTATGTTTTTGATTCTTTTAAAAATTCTGAAAATAAAATCTGTAATGGAGTTTGACATTACCTTCAATGCGGTTTTCTACACAGCGGTTTTCTTTTTTGCAGTGTTTATTCTTGTAATTGTGTTAAATACAATACGGATTTATCGTATGCATCCTGTTGAACTTTTAAACAGTGCAAGCGCGGGAGAGCGCGAGCCTAAGGCAAAATGGTTATTGGCGCTTTTAGGAGTAGCAGCCATTGTAATCGGCTATTATCTGGCATTGTCACCGGAAGATCCTCTGGACGCATTAACGCAGTTTTTCACCGCTGTACTATTTGTAATTGTGGGAACTTATCTGTTATTTATAAGCGGTAGTGTGGCGATTTTAAAATTGCTTAAGCAAAATAAAAAGTATTATTATCAGAAGAATCATTTTATTACGGTGTCAGGAATGATTTACCGCATGAAGCAGAATGCAGTGGGGCTGGCCACTATCTGTCTTTTGAGTACGTCTGTGCTGGTAGTTCTTTCTTCAACCATTGCTCTTTATGCAGGAATGAATAATGTTATCAGAACGCGTTTTCCGCGCAATGTTATAACAACTTATAACCATTATACCGTTGGCGATAAGGAGAAAAATATAAAATACGACTATTCGATGCTTGAACCGGCAATGAAGGACAGGGCTAAGGATTTTAATGTTAAACTGAAAAATGAGCGGCAGTACTATTCATATAGTAATATTGGTTCATTGGTAAACGAACATTTTTCTTTAAAGGACGTATCTACAACCAATGCGCGCATTATTGAGGTAATTACCCTTGAAGAGTATAATAAGAGGAGCAAAACGGACGCAAGCCTTAACGAAAATGAAATTTTATTTTGTAATTCTGGAAAAGCTGATACAAAAATAGAGCGGCTTTCCATAGCAGATAAAACATATTCAGTAAAGGAATGTATTAAAGAATTTCCGCTGTCTGGATTCGGTATATATAAAAGTATTGGAGTTGTTGTGCCTGATTTGGATGAAATGAAAGAGATTTGCGACTGTTTAGGCGCTCAGGGTAAAGAGAGCGGAAGAAAAATAATAGAATTAGGCATAAATTTTAGCTATGATTTTGATTTGTCGGGAGATACGAAGGATAAGGAAGCATTTTGCAGGGGACTGAAAAAGTGCATTAAAAATACTGGAGTTTCCAATGTAAATTTAGTGGAGAATTGCTATACTGAAAGAGAAAGCTTTTATGCGCTTTATGGAAGCCTTATGTTTATAGGTATTTTTATAGGCGCAATCTTTTTGATTACTACTGTAATGATTATTTATTATAAGCAGATTTCAGAGGGGTATGACGACCGCAGAAGATTTCAGATTATGCAGAAGGTGGGTATGAGTGAAAAGGAGGTGAAGCAGGCGATAAGAAGCCAGATTGTAAAGGTATTTTTCCTTCCTCTTATTACTGCAATAGTTCATATCATCTTTGCGCTTAATATTATCAGCAGAATACTTATGTCGCTGAATCTTTCAAACAGCAGCCTTTTTATTAAGTGCGTTATTGTGACGGTTATTGTATTTATTGCAGCCTATGTATTAGTTTATAGCATGACTGCTAAAGCTTATTACAGAATTACGCAGAGAGCATAGTAAAATAAATAATTTAAACCCCGTAGTCTGAGTTTTTAAGCTGCGGGGTTTAATTATGTAAAAATGACAGCGGTGGATTTATTCCATCGCTGTCAACGCCGCTTACTAATAGAAATTGCTTAGTTGTTGCTGCTATTAGAAGAGGAATCGTTAGCAGAATTGCTGCTGTTCTTACCGCAGTTAGAAGAATTGCTTGCAGAGTTCTTACCGCAGTTAGAAGAATTATTAGCAGAGTTCTTGCTGTTGCTAGCGTCGTTAGATGCCTGATTTTTGTTGTTTTGTTTCATTTTTTTATGCTCCTTTTTTGTATCAATTTATTGCAAATGTTCAAACATACGCTGAACATTACAAAATACAGTAGTATCATGTGCAGATTTTTATAAATTATGTATAAAAGATATATTTAAGTTGGCTGTATTGTTTTTATTTATAGTATGTAATAAAATTTATCAATCCGGTAAGAATATTTATCAAATGGGAGAAAACTCCCATCTCAATTAAGTTACATAGTGAAAGGGTGTGAAAGGATGAATAAGTTCAAGGAACGGTTTGATAAGAGATATGACGAATTAAAGTGGCTTTATTGCGAATTGTATAATGATGATATGGGGGCGCTTGACTGGCTGTGTCATTCCATATACGAGTATTATGAGGAGCGTCCGGATTATTTGAAAAGGCTTGATGAGGAGAGAGAAAAAAAACCAAACTGGTATAAAGGAAACGATTTGCTTGGCATGATGATGTATGTAAATTGTTTTGCCGAGGACTTAAAGGGAGTTAAAGAGAGACTTGATTATATTAAGGAATTAGGCGTTAATTGTCTGCATATGATGCCTTTGCTTGAGAGTCCTAAGGGAAGGGATGATGGCGGATATGCAGTGTCGGATTTTAGAAAGGTACAACCGGAGTTAGGTACAATGGAGGATTTGAAAAGTCTTGCTTTAGAGTGCCATAAGCAGGGAATCAGTTGTTGTCTGGATTTTGTTATGAATCATACAAGCGAAGAACATGTTTGGGCAAAGGCGGCGAGGGCGGGAGATTATGAGGCAAGAAAACGTTACTTCTTTTATGATAACTGGGATATTCCAAATGAGTATGAAAAAACAGTGCCGCAGGTATTTCCAACAACCGCGCCGGGTAATTTTACATGGCTTGACGACTGTAAACAGGTGGTAATGACCACCTTTTATCCCTATCAGTGGGATTTAAACTATGCCAATTGCGTCGTATTTAATGATATGGTTTGTAACATGCTTTTTCTTGCAAATCAAGGAATTGATATTATCCGTCTGGACGCAGTGCCCTATATATGGAAAGAGCTTTATGCAAGCTGCCGCAACCATCCTAAGGTACACACCATTGTACGCATGATGAGGTTGATTTGCGAGATTGTCTGTCCGGGAGTGCTGCTTTTAGGAGAGGTGGTAATGTCGCCGGATAAGGTAGTTCCATATTTTGGAACAGTACAAAAACCGGAGTGCCACATGCTCTACAATGTCACCACAATGGCAAGCACATGGCACACCATAGCCACAAAGGACGTATCTTTGCTCAGGCGGCAGCTCGATCAGGTAAGCGCGCTTCCAAAGGATTATGTGTTTTTAAATTATTTGCGCTGCCATGATGATATTGGCTGGGGACTTGACTATGACTGGCTTGCAAATTTTGGCATAGATGAGGCAGCCCACAAGCAGTTTTTAAATGATTACCTTACGGGGGCGGGCTATAACAGCAGCTCAAGAGGCGAGCTTTACAATAATGATCCTGTTTTAAAAGACGCAAGGCTTTGCGGAACTACAGCGTCCTTAAGCGGTCTTGAAGCAGCGCAGTTTGAGGGCAATAGAGAAAAGGAGAAGATTGCAATTGATTGTATTTTAATGCTGCATGCATATTTGTTTTCGCAGAGCGGCATCCCAATGCTTTACAGCGGAGATGAGATTGGGCAGGTCAATGATTATACTTACAAGGAGGATATGCACAAATTTGCAGACAGCCGCTATCTCCACCGAGGAAGGTTTCCTTGGCAGCGCAGAGAAAGCGAGGCGGCAAAACAGATTTTTTACGGGCTTAGAAATCTTTCAAGGCTTAGGGCAAAATATGATGTGTTTAATGCTAAGGCATCGCTGTCAACATTTGATACAGGTAATATTCATGTGCTTGGAATAAAGCGTGAATATCATGGGCATACTATGATTGCATATTACAATTTCAGCAGTGAGGAGCAGTGGGTAAATCGACAGGAGGATGCTTATAAAGAAGGGTATAGAGAGTTGATTACCGGAAAAGACTCCAAAGCTGTAGGGGATAATATGTGCGCTTATGGCGTATGGTGGATGTTTACAAGCGAGTAACTTAAACCTTGACACGCCAAAATAAAACTTTTTATATGCGAAGTTTTAAAAGCATTCAAAATGAGAGGGGAAAAATCTTTATGAAGGTAAAACAAAGTAAGTGCAGTTTATTATGCTGTCTTATCCTGATATTGCTTTTATCGTTTATATCAGGATGTGGAAATGAAGATGTATCAAATGGCAGGGTGGTAATTAAGCTTGTTCAGTATAAGCCCGAGGCAGTGGAAATATTTGAGAAAATTGAAACTGCGTTCAATAAAACGCATGACGACATTAAACTAAAGATTGATTCTCCAAATGATGCGATGACTATATTGAAAACAAGATTTATCAGAGAAGATAATCCTGATATTATAGGAATTGGAGGAGATATTGATTATTCTAATTTTCTTGATTCCGATATGCTGATGGATATTTCTGATTTTGAGGGACTTAAAGATATAAAAGACAATTACTTAAATATTAATAAGGATTTAGAGTTTATACCAATGAAGGGCGTATATGCAGTACCGTATGCGGCAAATGCGGCGGGAATTCTTTACAACAAGGATATGTTTGCCAAATACGGATGGAAGATACCGGTAACATGGGACGAGTTTTTGCATTTATGTGAAACGATTAAACAGGCTGGAGAACAGCCGCTTTACCTCGGTTACAAAGACACATGGACGTGTTTGGCGCCTTGGAATGCAATTGCAGTCAGTCTTTGTGATTCAAACCTTGCATACAAGGTAAACAGTGGTAAAGCCACATTTAAGGAGGCGTACCATGAGACTGCCATAAAGGATAAAATGCTGCTTCAGTATGCGCAGCCCAATCCGGTTGCATATGGTTATAACGATGCCTGCACTGCTTTTGCGCAGGGACAGTCCGCCATGTATACCATAGGAAGCTATGCAATTCCCCAGATTAAATCAGTGAATCCTGATATGAATATTGGCTCATTTGTATTTCCTGCAAGCAATGAAGAGGGTGTAAATGTATTAAATTCAGGAAATGATTTAATGTTTTGCGTTATGGAGGATTGCAAGTATAAGGAGGAGGCATATGAGGTTCTTAAGTTTCTTTTAGAGGATGAAAATGTTCAAATGTACATTGATGCTCAAAGCGCCATTCCATGTAAAAAAGGAGATTTTGAATTAGCATATGAGCTTCAGGATATGAAGGAATATATAGATAATGGAATTGCGGCTGATTTTCAGGATCATCACTATCCTTCCGAGATGAATGTGCAGTCAATGATTCAGACTTATCTGTTAGATGAAAAAGAAAATGCACTGGACACATTTTTAAATAATTTCGATAAGGAATGGAAAAGGTATAACCGCGACATTATAGCGAGGGTTAAGGAATATCAGGAGAAAGGGGAGTAGCAGTGGAAAAGAAAAAAGAAATGGTAAAAACAAAGAGAGCGCAAAAGAAGGATAATAAATGGACTCAGAATGACAAAGTATTTTTATATATTTTAATTCCGATACTCATATTGTTTTTTGTATTTAATACTTTGCAACTCCTTAAAGGGTTTTACTATGGGCTTACGAATTACAAAGGGTATGGCGATTACAGCTTTGTAGGCTTAAGGAATTTTATAGATTTATTTTCAGATGCTCGCGTAGGCAAATCTTACGTGTTTACATTTAAGTATGCTATTGTTCTTACAATCATTGTAAATATAATAAGCCTTATTCTAGCCTTGGGTTTAAACAAAGAAATAAAGGGTAAGAGTGTGCTAAGGGGGATATATTTTGTACCCAATATTTTAGGCGGGCTTGTAGTAGGCTACATTTTCAGCTTTATTTTTACCTATATACTTCCGGCTATTGGCCAGATGGCGGGTATTACATTTTTGCAGAACAGTATTCTTGCAAGTACGAAATCGGCATGGATTGCCATAGTTATAGTTGGGGCATGGCAGGGAATTGCAATGAATACTATTATTTATATATCCGGACTTCAGACTGTGCCTGAGGATGTATATGAGGCTGGCATGATTGACGGAGCCACCGGATGGGAAAAATTCTGTAAATTAACATTCCCATTGATTCTGCCATTTATTACTATTAATCTTGTCCTTTGTATGAAAAATGCTCTTATGGTATTTGACCAGATTATGTCGTTGACAAAGGGAGGCCCGTCCCAGAGCACAGAGTCCATATCATATCTTATTTATAACAATGGTATGAGCGGCGGTCAGTTTGGTTTCCAGAGTGCGAATGCATTTGTATTTTTCGTAGTAATTGTTATAGTTTCATTTTTGCAAATGAAATTCCTTGGAGGAAAGGAGGAACAATTATAATGAGTGAAAACATGGAAAAAGTAACAAAGGAAGCGGTAGAAGGAGCAGTGACAAATGAAAATGAAGGAGAAGCTTTTGCTAAAAAGAGGAGAGCAAAACATAAAAAACAAAGCGGTCCGGTACAAGGTAAAACTGTCAACAGAGTCATAAATATATTACTGGCGCTAGGCTGTCTTACAGTGCTGTTTCCTCTATATATGACTACTATTATAGCATTTAAGCAGCCCTCTGAGATGACAAATGATATATCCGGCGCATTGGGGTTCCCTGCCGAATGGAAATTTGAGAATTTCACCGAGGCGATGAGGGTAACGGATTTTTGGCATTCCCTTGGCAATAGTATATTGATTACAGGAGTTACGGTGGCGCTATGTATTTTAATACATTCGCTGGCAGGCTATGTAATAGGAAGAAAAATGATAAAGCTTAAGGCGTTTAAGATGTCTTATTACTATATTGTAAGCGGTATGTTTGTTCCATTTGCAGTGCTAATGATGCCGCTTGTGAAGCAGACTGCGCAGATTGGAATTGCCAACCGTTTTGGCGTGATTGTTCTTTATACCGTGTTTTTCATGCCAATGAATGTAATGCTGTACACAGGGTATCTTAAAAATATTCCTACACAGCTTGAGGAGGCGGCGCATGTGGACGGAGCTACTGCATGGCAGACGTTTTGGAAAATAATTTTCTTTAATATGAAGCCGATGCATGCGACGGTGGCAATATTAACTGCAATGAGCACATGGAATGATGTTATGACGCCGCTGGTTATTATGGCGGGAACAGATGAGAATACGCTGCCCTTAGCGCAGCTTAATTTCCAATCACAGTTTGGAACAAATTACAATCTGGCGTTTGCATCTTATCTTTTGGCGCTGTTACCAATTCTGATTTTCTATATTGTGTGCCAAAAGCAAATTTTGAGCGGTGTTGTAAATGGCGCTGTTAAATAGAAAATGTTAAGGTTCAATAAATGAGCGGAGGCTGTAAAATGATTACTTTTAATGAGCAAAATAAAATTTTTACAATTCATACAAAGAATTCTACTTACCAAATGAAAGTGGATAAATACGGTTTCCTGCTGCATTTATATTATGGAGGGCGTACAGAAGGCAATATGGATTATCTTCTTGTCTGCTTAGACAGAGGATTTTCAGGAAATCCTTACGATGCGGGAAATGACAGGGCATATTCTCTTGACGTTCTTCCGCAGGAATTTCCATGCAGAGGTAACGGAGATTTTAGAAGTCCCGCCATTGATGTGCGATATGAAAATGGCAGCTATGGCTGTGATTTGAGGTATGAAAAACATTTTATAAAAAAGGGTAAATACAGTATAGAGGGACTGCCCGCAGTTTATGCGGATGAGGCTTTGGGCGAAACTTTGGAAATTGTTCTTTTAGATAAGACATGCGGCATGGAGGTTAGACTGTTATATGGAGTGCTGCCGGAGCTTGATATTATAACAAGAAGCGTAAAGGTAAAAAATTCGGGCTCAGAAAAAATTTACATTGAAAAATTGCAGAGCGCCTGCCTTGATTTTGTTTCGGGCGAATACGACCTTATTACATTTTATGGAAGACATGCAATGGAGAGAAATATGCAGCGCATACGGGTTTCCCACACAAGTCAGCAGATTGGAAGCCGGAGAGGAATGTCAAGCCACCAGTACAACCCCTTGATGCTTCTTGCAGAGAAAGCTGCAAATGAGGATTCAGGAAGCTGTTATGCAATGTCGCTTGTATATAGCGGCAGCTTTTTAGGGGAGGCGGAGTGCGATTCCGTTAATCAGACAAGGATTCAGCTTGGACTTTCTGATGAACAGTTTTCCTATCCCTTGGCAGAGGGTGAATTTATCTATGCGCCGGAGGTAATTATTTCTTACAGCGGCAATGGCTTAAGCAGCTTATCCGGTAATCTCCATAAATGCATAAGAAAACATATATGCCGCGGTAAATATAGGGACGGTTTAAGACCTCTGCTTGTGAACAGTTGGGAAGCGGCATATTTTAATTTTAACGGTGAAACAATTGTAAAGCTTGCAGAGGAAGCGGCAGAGCTGGGGGTTGACATGCTTGTCATGGATGATGGCTGGTTTGGCAAACGTGATGATGACAACAGTGGACTTGGAGACTGGTATGTAAATGAAAAAAAACTCGGCTGCACCTTAAATGAGCTTATAACAAGAGTCAACAATAAAGGCTTGAAGTTTGGTATTTGGATTGAGCCGGAAATGGTGAACGAGGACAGCGATTTATACAGAGAGCATAGCGACTGGGCATTGTCATTTCCAAACCGGAAGCCGGTAAGGGCGAGGAATCAGTTGGTGTTGGATTTTTCGAGAAAGGATGTTGTGGATTACATTTACGATCAAATATGCAGCGTACTTAATCAGGGCAATATTGAGTATGTTAAGTGGGACTTTAACAGAAGCATTTCCGATGTATTCAGCCATGGGGATAAGCATCAGGGAAAGGTTATGTATGATTACATTTTAGGATTATATGATTTTTTGGAACGTCTTAACAATAGTTATCCGGACATTTTAATAGAGGGCTGCAGCGGAGGAGGCGGACGTTTTGATGCAGGTATGCTTTATTATACTCCGCAGATATGGTGCAGTGATAATACTGATGCAGTAGACCGCACAAGAATACAGTATGGAACCTCGTTTGGTTATCCTGTATGCGCCTCCGCTTCCCATGTTTCAGCTGCTCCAAATCATCAGACCTCAAGAAGCACGCCGCTTCATACGAGAGGTGTGGTGGCTATGGCAGGAAGCTTTGGTTATGAACTGGATTTTGGGAAAATGTCTTGTGAGGAGAAGAATGAGGTAAAAAACCAAATTAAAGCATACAGAAGGTATGAGAAGCTTATTCATGAAGGCGACTACTATCGTCTTAGCAATCCATTTGAGGACATGGTTGCAGCATGGGAAATTGTTTCGGAAGATAAGAGCAGGGTATTGACAAGCGCAGTTTTACTTGAGATACATGGCAATATGCCGGTTATTTATATTAAGTTTAAGGGGCTTTGCCCTGATGCATTTTACAGAAATGAGGAGGACGGTATGGTTTATTCGGGAGCCGCCCTTATGGAAGCGGGGATTCCCATTGTGTCTGATATGAAGGAGTATCAGGCGTGGCAGTTTTATTTTGAGAAGGTTTAGGAGATGTAGTGTGGAAAAACTTAGCAGGATTAGGGAGAAGATAGATAAAGGAGGAATTGATAAACGAATCAGAGAAATTTATGTGGATGAAGGCAGGGTTTTATATAACCGTAACAGATATGTGAAGTCCATTGACAGGTTTAAGGAGTTGTTTGCGAAAGAAGATGATATAGAGCTTTACAGCGCCCCGGGACGCAGCGAGGTGTGCGGTAATCATACGGATCACCAGAACGGTATGGTGCTTGCGACGTCGATTAATTTAGACGCCATTGCGGTGGCGGCAAAAACAGATGATAATGTAATACGTATTATATCAGACAATTTACCAATGGAGTGCATAGAGCTTTCAGACATTTCCTTAAGGGAAGCCGAGAAGGGGACGACTGCTGCTTTGATAAGGGGAGTGGCGGCAGGTTTGAAGGAGAGAGGGTATAAATTAGGAGGTTTTAACGCATACATTACAAGTGATGTTTTGATGGGTGCGGGTATGTCCTCGTCCGCAGCATTTGAAAGTCTTATAGGCAGCGTCCTTTCAGGACTTTACAATAATATGGAGGTATCCTCAATAGAGCTTGCAATGATTGGACAGTATGCGGAAAAAGTATATTTTGGAAAGCCATGCGGCTTGATGGACCAGATGGCGTGCAGTGTGGGGGGAATGGTTTTTATAGATTTTGCCGACAAGGAGAGTCCGGTAGTTGAGAAGGTGGAGAGTAATTTTGAAAAAGCAGGTATTAGTCTTTGCATTGTAGATACTAAGGGCTCCCATGCAGATTTAACATCAGATTATGCAGAAGTGACAAGGGAAATGACGAGCGTTGCAAATCTATTGGGGAAAGAATATTTGCGCGAAGTAGATGAGGACGAATTTTACAGGCAGCTTCCTATGCTTTGCAGTAAGGCGTCAGGCAGGGCGGTGCTGCGCAGTATACACTTTTTTGAAGAAGAAAAAAGGGTAAAAGAGGCGGTTTCTGCATTAAAAGAATCTGATTATGAGGGTTTTTTAGATGTAATTAAAGAAAGCGGGGCTTCTTCTGCAAAATATTTGCAAAATATATATAGCCCAAGCGATATATATAGACAGAATGTTACAGTTGCCTTAGGCGTTACGGAAAGCATAATTGGCGATAAAGGAGTATGCCGCGTACATGGGGGAGGCTTTGCCGGAACAATTCAGGTTTTTATTAAGGATGAGGCGGTTTCTGACTATAAATCAAGAATTGAGAAGGTATTTGGAGAGGACAGTTGTCATGTTCTTAAAGTACGTAAATATGGTGGAATAAGGGTTTTATAGGTGGGGAAAGAAATGATAAATAAATGTATAAAACAGCTTGTTGAATATGGATTAGAGAGAGCTTTAATTGAAAAAGAGGATGCAATTTATACAAGAAATATGCTGCTGACGGAGTTAAGGCTTGTGTCCTATGAGGAACCGAAAGATGTTAAGCTGATTAAAACTTCCAAGGATTTGGAGGAGGTATTAAACTGTATTTGTGATTATGCTTTAAAGAAGGGGATAATAGATGATGATTCAGTGGCGGTAAGAGATTTATTTGATACAAGAATTATGAATGTGCTGATTCCTAAGCCGAGTCAGGTGATTCATAAATTTTGGGAGAGGTATGATGTTTCTCCAAAAGAGGCGACTGATTACTACTATGAGCTTAGCAAAGCTTCAGATTATATCCGCACCTACCGCATTGAAAAGGATAAAAAGTGGGTGGTAAAAACGCTTTATGGCGATATGGATATTACCATAAATTTGTCAAAGCCGGAGAAAGATCCCAAAGCTATCGCCCTTGCTAAGACTATGCCGTCCTCGTCATATCCAAAGTGCCTGCTTTGTGTAGAAAACGAAGGGTATCCGGGACATATTAATCATCCTGCAAGGGAAAACCACAGGATTATCCCGATTAAAATTAATGGACAGAGATGGGGGTTTCAGTATTCTCCATATGTCTATTATAATGAGCATTGTATTGTATTTAACGGTGAGCATACGCCAATGAAAATAGAGCGCGAAACCTTTGTAAAAATGCTTGACTTTGTCGATTTGTTTCCCCATTATTTTGTCGGCTCAAATGCGGATTTACCTATTGTCGGCGGTTCAATTTTAAGCCATGACCATTTTCAGGGTGGAAATTATAATTTTGCAATGGCAAAAGCGCCTGTTGAAATACCTTTAAGCTTTAAAGGGTATGATAATATAAAGGCTGGAATTGTAAAATGGCCTATGTCTGTTATACGCCTCAATTGTGAAGACAGAAAACAACTGACTGATTTGGCAGATAATATTCTTGCTTCATGGAGAGAATACACAGATGAGGAAGCGTTTATATTTGCAGAAACAGAAAATGAACCCCATAATACTATAACGCCAATAGTGCGTATGAGAGATGGCGGATATGAAATGGATATGGTGCTTAGAAATAATATTACGACAAATGAGCACCCGATGGGATTATATCACCCTTGGGAAGAGTATCATAATATCAAGAAAGAAAATATTGGATTAATTGAGGTTATGGGGCTTGCGGTATTGCCCGCCCGTTTAATGCATGAGATGGAAAAGCTGGCGGAGGCTATATTGGCTTCGCAGGATATAAGGGAGGATGAGATACTGTTTAAACATGCCGGCTGGGTGGAGACATTTCTTCCTAAATATGATGATATAAATGATAGTAACATTATGAAAATTATAGAGAATGAAATAGGAATTGTTTTTCAGAAGGTATTAGAGTGCGCCGGTGTGTATAAGCGTACAGAAGAAGGAATGAAAGCGTTTTTAAGGTTTATTGAATATGTAAATAACAATATAGAAAATAATTTTAGTTGATAAAAACAATGCTGAAGCGCTGATTGACAGGTAAACTCCAATATTCTATAATTTGAATCAGTAAAATTATAGGAAGGATGTGTAAATTGTGAAAGCAGCAATTATTATGGGTTCTACCAGTGATTTGGCAAAGGTAGAGCCGGCAGTAAGCATTTTAAAGGAGTATGGAGTGGAGGTATCTGTGCGGTGCCTTTCCGCGCATAGGGCTCATGCGGGTTTATCTGAATTTATTGAGGAATGCAACAGCAATGGAACAGAGGTGATTATAACAGCGGCGGGCATGGCGGCAGCATTGCCGGGAGTTGTGGCGTCAAAGACCGTATTGCCGGTAATTGGAGTACCTCTTTCAGGCTCTGTTCTTGACGGAATGGACGCCTTAATGTCAATTGTGCAAATGCCATCTGGAATACCGGTTGCAACAGTTGCAATAAATGGGAGCAAAAATGCGGCGTATCTTGCGCTTCAGATAATGGCTAACAAGCATAACGAGCTTAGGGACAGTCTTCTTGAAGACCGAAAGAAAATGGAAGAAGCGGCAATGAAGACTAATGAAGAAATTGCATCAAAATATCAATAAATTTTAAAGTTTGTTAAAGACTCGCCTGCGAGTCTTTAACAAACTTTTGGACTGCTTTAGCGCATACTCTTAAAGTTTTAGGCGAGCTTGCTGCCGGTCAGCAATTCATAAGCTTCAAGATATTTTAAAATTGTCTTTTTGGCAACGTCGTCCGGAAGCTCCCAATCATGGCGGCCTTCGTTATCTTTAAGCCAGTCTCTTGCAAATTGTTTGTCAAAGGAAGGCTGCCCATGTCCCGGTTCATATCCTTCTTTTGGCCAGAAACGGGAGCTGTCGGGAGTAAGCATTTCGTCTCCTAAAACTATATTTCCGTTTTCGTCTAAACCAAATTCAAACTTAGTGTCTGCAATTATAATGCCATGCTCCAGTGCAAAGTCTGCACATTTTTTATATAGGGCAATTGTATAATCGCGCAGTTTCTCTGCATATTCCTGTCCTTTGCCGGGATAGAACTTCTCCAAATGCGTAACGCTCTGCTCGAATGATATATTCTCATCATGTTCGCCAATCTCCGCTTTTGTGGAAGGCGTGTAAATCGGCTCTGGCAGCTTATCGGATTCTTTAAGTCCCTCCGGCAGCTTAATTCCGCATACAGTACCGTTTTTTAAGTAGCTTGCCCAACCGCTTCCTGTAATATATCCTCTTACGATACATTCAATTGGCAGCATATCAAGTTTTTTGCACATCATGCTGTTACCGTCAAATTTGTCCTGATGAAAGAATTCCGGCATGTCCTTAACATCGGCTGAAATCATATGATTTGGAATAATATCTGAAGTCAAATCAAACCAGAACTTAGACATCTGGGTTAATACGGCGCCCTTCTTATCAATAGTATTTTTTAATATCACATCAAAGCAGCTTATACGGTCTGTAGCTACCATAATGAGACTGTCTCCATTGTCGTATATTTCCCGTACCTTTCCTTCCTTAATTGGTTTTCTCTCTGCATCCATTGCTGTTACCTTCCTTTCATATTTTAAGCTGTTATCAAAATGTCGCAATCACCCCGAAAAAATTTTAAAACGGGGTATTTGCTTTACTAGCTAGCATAATTTATTTTTGTATAAAAATCAAGAGGCAGTGAAAGGAATTGATATTGTAGAAATTTGTTAAATAATCTGTATTTTTTATTTTGATTATAGTATAATAATATAGTCCGAGCATTTACCCGAACAAAAAATAATTATAAATGCATATTTTAGGAGGGATTACAAGATGGATATGGATAGTATAAAAAACAAAAGAGTCAATGCTTCGATTATTTGGTTTTACACAGCAGTTGTAGCGCTGTTGCAGTTTTTTTATTTGATTGAGGTATTTCAAAAGCACCGTACAGTCAATTACTACATTGTGTTTTCACTGATTAATATTATTCCGCTGGCAATAAGCTGGATTTATTACAGTAAAAAGTCTGATAATATAAACAGCGCCGCTGTGTCGTTAATCGGGTATTTTATTATGTATGCATTTGCTGTGTTTACATCACCGTATGCGGCAGTTTTCGGATATATTTGTCCGATGATGATAATTGTGGTGCTGGTCGATTCTGTTAATCTTTCCGTAGTTGTAGCGGCGATTACGGTTTTAATCAATCTGATTAAGGTTATAGTAGCGGCAAACGACGCCGCAGAAGCGGAAAATAAGATTCGTATTGCAGTGGCGGCGCTTATAGCGGCAGGATGTATAACCGCCACGATTATTTCAAAAAAGAATTCCAGCATGACGCTTCAAAATACATTAAAACAAAAAGATAAGGCGGAGGCGCTTCTTAGAAATTCCAAATCTGAGGCGGGTAAGCTCTCCGATTTAGTGGATTCTCTTAGAGAGAACAGCAGCAAGGTATCTAAAGGCATGGATGGAACTAATACTGCAATGAAGGAGATTAATATAGGACTGAACGACATTGCTTCAGCTATTGAGAATCAGATGCTTAAAGTAGAGGAAACTAATCAGAACACAAAGAAGGCGCTTGATTCTATTGTGGAAACTAACGCACAGGTGGAGCATACCCATTCCAGCACTCAAGAGGGCGGCGTGTTGATAGCATCTTTGTCGGAAAGCGCAAGAAAGAGCAGTGACGTTACTGTAGAGATGACAAAGAAGACAGAGGAGCTTTCTAAGAACAGTGAGAAAGCGCAGGATATCATTAAGATTATTGAAGATATTGCTTCGCAGATTAATCTGTTATCCTTAAATGCAAGCATTGAGGCGGCAAGAGCCGGAGAAGCAGGCAGGGGCTTCGCAGTTGTTGCAGCGGAGATTGGTAACTTGGCAAGCCAGACAACGCAGAGTACACAGTCTATTAAAAGCCTGATTACGGACTTGATTGAATCCACTGATTCCATTACCAAGCTGTCGGAAAGCGTGGCGGAGATTGTAACAGAGGAGAGAAACGCTATTGACAGCGTAAGCGGTAAGTTTGGCGAGATTAATGATGCAGTTGACCGTATTTCTCAGCAGATGGGAGGACTTGAGAGTCAGATTCAAGATATACATAAAAGCACAGAGGAGATTACAGAGAGTATCCAGACTATCTCCGCTACCAGCGAGGAGATTTCCGCATCTACAGAGGTGAGCAGCCATTTGTGCGGAGAAAATGTATCTGATATTGAGAATTTGGCGGAGATGGTAGAGGAGGTAAAGGCAAGCTCAGATGCGTTGTCAGTAGTGGAAGAATAGAGGTATTTGTTTACATAGCTTTCGTTTTAGGATTTAACCGATTTTAGCAGGAAGTCCCTCGCCTCTATGCATAGCATAGGCGGTTGGAGCATGTCGCGTTTTTTGGTTACATATAGCGTGTTTGCAGGGCAATTGGCTTTGTGAATTATTGCTAAAGGAAGTATACATAATAACTAAACTTATTTTGATTATATGGGAAAAGATTGATTTTTTAAGGTCAATTTGTTATTATAATTACAACTATATATTTGCGGGGACGGAATATGATAGCTGGTTCTGTTATGCGGGCAAATATAAATAAATACCTGATGTGATTAATCTTATTTTTAAGGAAGGGAGCACAAAAATATGAAGATTATGAAAAGAATAGCAGTATGCTTATTAGCGTTTGTGATGGCGTTTAGTGTGAATATACCGGCAAGGGCTGCAGCGGATGGAGAGCTTACAGTAGAAAATTATGGCGACAATAATGAAAATATAAGGATTTCAGGTAAAGATAAGTCGCTGATTGTTGAGATTGAAATGGAGCT
>CANQSN010000047.1 GCA_947626505.1 uncultured Lachnospiraceae bacterium | reverse complement strand
ATTACTGTAATGGTGCAAAAGGAGGTGGCGGAGCGTATGCAGGAAAAGCCCGGCAGCAAGAATTATGGAGCCTTGTCTTTGGCGGTGCAATATTATGCCAAGCCATATATCGCAGCGTTTGTACCCCCAAATTGTTTTATGCCGCGTCCAAATGTCGGTTCTGCTGTAATCCGGCTTACGCGTTATGATACGCCGCCTGTTAAGGTTAATAATGAAAAGCAGATGTTTGAAATAATACGGGCGGCGTTTAACCAGCGAAGGAAAACTCTTCAAAACGGTATAAGCAATTATAAGGACCTTAATTTTACAAAAGAGCAGGTGGCAAACGCCTTATTAAAGATGGGGCTGCCGGCTGCGGAACGCGGAGAAAGGCTTAGTCTTGAGCAGTTTGCTGTACTTAGCAATCTTTTAGAGGAGATATGAAAAATATGAAGGTGTCTGTTAAAGCAGACTTGAGCTTAAACCAAGACTTGCAAGCGAGTCTTGAATTGAAAATGTTAGAGGAGGAAATAAAATGGCAAGTGAAACAAGGCTTCGAGTGCGTTATGCAGAAACCGATAAGATGGGAGTCGTACATCATGCGGTTTATCCGATATGGTTTGAGGCAGCCAGAGGAGATTATATACGAAAGCAGGGAGTTGGATATGATGAGATTGAAAAGATGGGATTTATGATTCCGTTGCACGACCTGACCTGCACATATATAAAACCCTGCGTCTATGAGGAGGAGGTTATAATACGCACTCGGGTTGTAAAGGCAAATGCAGTAAAGGTAGTATTTTCTTATGAAATATATGTTGAGGGCGAGGACGCTCCTAGAGCAAAAGGAACTACTACCCACGCATGGGTGCGTACCGGCGATTTCAAAATGGTAAATTTAAAAAGGGAAGCGCCTGAGATTTATGAGATGCTTATAAAGTGCGTTAAGGAAGATATACCAGATGAAATATAAAATAAAAGTAACCCCCGACTTGCGTCGGGGGTATGAGGGGGAGAGGATTCAAATATATGAAAAGCTCTTACGATTATTAATATACATATCAAATGTGACAAAACTGTGATAAAGTTTTCAATGATTTGTGAACATTCTGCGAAATAATATTCAAAAAATCTATAAACAAAACAACTCAATCATCTAAATTCAGACACCCAAATTTTGTTGACAAATTGGTAAAGAATGTTATACTATTTATAACAGAAGTAGAGTGCGGAATTAGGCGTATATTAGGACACAGGAGGATTCCTTATGTATGGAAAGATTATTGGGACAGGTTCCTATGTTCCCCAAAAAGTTTTGACAAATGATGACTTGAAACAGTATGTGGATACAGATGATGAGTGGATACGGGAACGAACAGGAATTGTTTGCCGGCATGTGATGGAAGATGGAGAGACTATGAAGGGGATGGCGGTTGAGGCGTCAAAAAGGGCGCTTCAGGCAGCGGGAGTAGAGGCAGGGGAGCTTGATATGATTATTGTTTCCACAGTGTCTTCCGACTTGATTCTTCCAAACACAGCATGTTATGTACAAGAGCAGCTTAATGCAAAGAATGCAATGTGTTTTGATTTGAATACCGCATGTACGGGATTTATGATGGCATATAACACAGTGCAGACCTATATCAATGCGGGATTGATTGACACAGCTTTGATTATAGGCGCAGAAGGGTTATCTCGCTTGGTGGACTGGAAGGATCGGGGAACCTGTATTTTGTTCGGAGACGGAGCCGGAGCCGCAGTGATACATAAGGATGAGCAGGCAGTATTTGATACGGTTATGCATGCTAACGGTAAAGGCGGTTCTGCACTTTCTATGGAAGCAGGGTATGCGTTAAGAGACAGGGCGATTGATAAAGCAGTTTCAGCACTGTCGGATAAGGATAGACATTTACGTACCCATATTGGCATGGATGGTCAGGAGGTTTTTCGGTTTGCAGTGAAGAATGTTCCCATCATCATTAAGGAGCTGCTTGGTAAGATGGAGATTAAGGAGCAGGATATTGATTTGTTCCTGCTGCATCAGGCTAACAAGCGTATTATTGAAGGCGTTATCAAGAGAGTTGGTACGACAGCAGAGAAAGTACCAATGAACCTGATGGAGTATGGAAACACTTCCTCTGCCAGCATACCTATTCTTTTAGACGAGTTGGTGAAGCAAGGCAGTATTTCCGAGGGAGACCGCATTATAATGGCAGGATTTGGGGCGGGGCTTACTTGGGCAGCAACATATTTGGAATATTAGTTAAGGAGAAAAGACATGAAATCAACTATTACAGAATTATTTGGAATCCAGTACCCTATCATTCAGGGAGGAATGGCATGGGTGGCTCAGTATCCGTTGGCAGCAGCAGTATCAAATGCAGGAGGTCTTGGTATTATCGGTGCGGGAGGTGCAGATGCCGACTGGGTAAAAAACCAGATTCAGGAAGCGAAGAAATTGACAGATAAGCCCTTCGGCGTAAATGTTATGCTGATGAACCCAATGGCTCCTGAGATTGCCAGAGTGGTTGCAGAAGAGAAGGTGGCAGTTGTTACCACAGGCGCAGGTAATCCTGAGCCATATATGGAAATGTGGAAGGAGGCCGGTGTGAAGGTGGTGCCGGTGGTGGCTTCCGTAGCATTGGCAAAGCGTTTAGAACGTGTTGGAGCTGATGCAGTTATAGCAGAGGGAACTGAGTCAGGCGGACATATTGGAGAGCTTACTACTATGGTTTTGGTTCCTCAGGTAGTGGACGCAGTGTCCATTCCTGTTATTGCTGCAGGTGGAATTGCAGATGGCAGGGGAGTTGCTGCAGCATTTATGCTTGGAGCGCAGGCAGTCCAGATGGGAACTCATTTTGTAGCAACGAAGGAGTCAATTGTACATCAGAATTACAAGGATAAGATTATAAAGGCAAAGGATATTGATTCCAGAGTAACCGGACGTACTACAGGACATCCGGTAAGAACTCTTAGAAATAAGATGACGCAGGAATACCTAAAGAAAGAAGCAGAGGGCGCTACATTAGAAGAACTGGAGCAGTTGACTCTGGGCGGACTTCGCAAGGCTGTTGTGGAAGGCGATGTTTTGAATGGCAGCGTGATGGCAGGACAAAGCGCCGGATTGGTAAAGGAAGAGTTAAGCTGTGAAGAGTTGATTCAAAAATTGATGAGGGAAGCAAATGCTTTGCTGAAGTAGCTATTAGGGATTGTTTAGAGAAAGGAACGATTATGAGCAAGATTGCATTTTTGTACCCGGGACAGGGTGCGCAGAAGGTCGGTATGGGCAAGGATTTTTACGAGCAGAATGATATGGCAAAAGAGGTTTTTGATAAGGCTCAGGAACTATTGGATTTTGATGTAATAGCGACTTGTTTTGAAGAGAACGAGGACATTAACAATACCGCATATACTCAGGCGGCTATGGTGACAGCGTGTCTCGCTATGACTAAGGTGCTGCTTGATTCAGGTGTAAAGCCTGATGTAACAGCAGGATTAAGTCTTGGAGAATATGCTGCGATAGCGGTTGCAGGTGGAATGAGCTATGAGGATGCAATTACCACCGTCCGTCAGAGAGGGATATTTATGAATGAGGCAGTGCCGCAGGGCAAGGGCGCAATGGCAGCGGTGCTTGGACTTACGGGAGAGCAGGTTGAGCAGGCGGTGGATTCTATTGATGATGTAACTGTTGCCAACTATAATTGTCCGGGACAGATTGTAATTACAGGCATGAAAGAGGCTGTAGACAAAGCGATGGATGTTCTTAAGGAGAATGGAGCAAAAAGGGTATTGCCATTGAATGTCAGCGGACCGTTCCATTCGCCTTTTCTTACCGGTGCAGGCGAGAAGCTTTCAGAGGTGCTTGATAAGGTTTCTATTGCACCGCTTGAGATTCCGTATGTGACAAATGTAAATGCAGAGTACATAACAGACAGCAGCAATACAAAAGAGCTTTTGGTAAAGCAGGTATCTTCACCGGTTCGTTTTGAGCAGAGTGTAAGGAATATGCTTGCAGATGGGGTGGATACATTTATTGAAATAGGCCCCGGCAGGACATTAGCAGGATTTATTAAGAAGATTACTAAGGATGTTAAGGTATATAATGTGGCAGCGTATGATGATGTTGCCAAGGTAGTTGCAGAAGTGGTTTCATAGTTAGAAAAGGAGAGATTATGTTAAAGGACAAGGTGGCAATTGTAACCGGAGCTTCCCGGGGAATTGGAGCGGAGATTGCAAAGACTCTGGCTGCTAAGGGGGCGACTGTAGTAGTGCATTATCGCGGTTCTAAAGAGAAAGCAGACGCGGTAAAAAAGGAAATTGAGGACAATGGCGGTACTGCCGTTACTTACGCCTGTGATGTGGCAGATTTCAAGGCATGTGAAGAGATGATTAAGAGTGTGTCAAAGGAATATGGACATATTGATATTCTTGTCAACAATGCGGGTATTACAAAGGACGGATTGTTGATGGCGATGAAGGAAGAAGATTTTGATGCAGTTATTGCTACTAATTTAAAGGGGTGCTTTAACTGTATCAGATTTGTTTCACGTATTATGATGAAACAAAAAGCCGGTAAGATTATTAATTTATCAAGTGTTTCAGGTGTTGCGGGCAATGCCGGACAAGCTAATTATTCTGCATCCAAGGCCGGAGTTATAGGTCTTACTAAGTCGGCGGCAAGAGAGCTGGCTGCCAGAAATATAAATGTAAATGCAGTAGCGCCGGGATTTATCTGTACTGATATGACAGATGTATTACCAGAGAATGTAAAGGAGGATGCGGTAAAGCAGATTCCTTTAGGACGATTTGGAAAGACGGAAAATGTGGCTGATCTTGTGGCGTTTTTAGCTTCAGAGCAGGCTGATTATATTACAGGGCAGGTTATCCATGTCGATGGCGGAATGGTGATGTAGCAAGTATATTTTAAGGAGAGATTAAGATGGAGAAACGTAGAGTTGTGGTAACAGGCATGGGAGCTATTACCCCGATTGGCAACAATGTAGAGGATTATTGGAAAAGCCTTAAAGAAGGGAAGCTTGGCATTGGCCCTATTACAAAGTTTGATACTTCCGGATATAAGGCAACTTTGGCAGGCGAGGTTAAGGATTTTGTTGCGAAAGAGCGTATGGATGCTAAGGCAGCTAAGCGAATGTCATTGTTTTCACAGTATGCTGTGGCAGCAGCTACAGAGGCTGTTGAGCAGGCGGGGCTTGATATGAGTAAGGAGGATGCATTTCGCGTAGGCGTCAGCATTGGCTCCGGCACAGGGGGACTTCAGGATATTGAGACTGCAAAAGAGAAGCTTGACAGTAAGGGGCCTAGCAGAGTGCAGCCATTATTGGTGCCGCTTATGATTACTAATATGGCAGCAGGTAATGTGTCGATAACCTTTGGCATGAAGGGAAAAAGCATAAATATTGTTACAGCCTGTGCTACAGGAACTCATTCCATTGGAGAGGCTTTCCGTACCATTCAATATGGTGATGCAGATGTAATGCTGGCGGGTGGAACAGAGGGTTGTATTACCCCTATAGGCGTGGCTGGATTTTCTGCACTTACTGCATTGACATCAGAAACTAATCCAGAAAGGGCGTCTATTCCATTTGACAAGGATCGCAGCGGATTCGTTATGGGCGAGGGCGCGGGAGTAGTTGTATTAGAGGAATTAGAACATGCGAAAAAGCGCGGAGCTAAGATATTGGCAGAAGTGGCAGGCTACGGTGCAACCAGCGACGCTTATCATATTACTTCTCCGGCAGAAGACGGAAGCGGGGCGGCAGAAGCTATGCGCCTTGCCATGAAGGAGGCAGGAGTGGAAGCTTCAGATATAGATTATATTAATGCTCATGGAACAAGTACTCATCACAATGATTTGTTTGAGACAAGAGCTATACGTTTAGCAATGGGAGACGCAGCAGATAAAGTGCATATTAATTCTACAAAGTCTATGATTGGGCACCTGTTGGGAGCGGCGGGTGCAGTAGAGTTTATTGCATGTGTAAAATCAATCGAGGATAATTACGTTCATGTTACATTAGGCTCTAAAGAGGCTGACCAAGAGTGCGACCTTGATTATACATTTGGTCAGGGAGTGGAAACTAAGGTTGATATGGCGCTTAGTAATTCTTTGGGCTTTGGAGGACATAACGCAACTTTGGCAGTAAAGCGATATGAGGAGTAAATTTCGTATTGCTAAGTATTGATAAATGATTTATAGTAGATATATAGGCGATATGGAGTGATATGGAGGCAGGTATGACAGTAGATGAAATAAAAGACTTAATTAGAGCGGTATCAGATTCAAAGTTGGATGCTTTGGAGTATCGGGATGAGCAGACAAAGTTGATACTGAAAAAGAATGAAAAGGAGAATGTTCTGGTGACACAAAGGATGGCTGTTGCAACGGATTCCAACGCAACATCTGCCGCTGCTTTGGTTTCAGTGGCAGATGGGGATTCGTTGTATTCTAGCAGCCATGATGTGTCAGGGCAGGTTGTAACATCACCTTTAGTAGGTACGGTTTATATGGCTCCTTCAGAGGGTGCAGAGCCTTATGTAAATGTGGGTGATTCCGTAAAAAAAGGTCAGGTTTTGGCTATTGTAGAGGCCATGAAGCTTATGAATGAGATTGAGAGCGAATATGATGGTGTAATTCAGGAGATTATGGTAGAGAATGGACAGACTGTAGAATACGGACAGCCATTGTTTAAAATCGGTTAGGAGGAGCAATAATGTTATCAGTTAAGGAGATTGAGGAGATTATTCCTCACCGCCACCCATTTTTATTGATTGATTATATTGAGGATTATAAGCCGGGAGAATATGCAGTAGGGTATAAATGTGTTACATTTAGGGAAGATTTCTTCCGAGGACATTTTCCACAGGAACCGGTTATGCCGGGAGTTTTAACTATTGAGGCGTTGGCTCAGGTAGGTGCAGTGGCGATTTTAAGTCAGGAAGAAATGAAAGGTAAGACAGCATTTTTTGGCGGAATTAATAACTGCAAGTTTCGCGGTAAGGTGAGTCCCGGAGATAAGCTTCGTTTGGAAACAAGCATTATTAAGCAAAAGGGACCGGTAGGTGTTGGCAAAGCAGTTGCAAGTGTGGATGGCAAGACTGTAGCCAGTGCAGAGCTTACATTTATTGTGGGAGAATAAGCCTTGTTAAGATAATGGGCAGCGCTGTAAAGCTTGTGACATAATATTTGGGGAAGGAAGGCAATTGGTTTGATACAGAAATTATTGATTGCAAACAGAGGTGAGATTGCAGTGCGGATTATCCGCGCATGTCGGGAAATGGGTATTGAAACAGTGGCCATTTATTCTACCGCAGACAAAGAGGCTTTACATACACAGTTGGCAGATGAGTCTATATGTGTAGGAGAAAGCAGCGCCGCTGAAAGTTATTTGAACATGGAAAATATTATAAGTGCAACGATTGCGTCCGGTGCAGACGCCATACACCCGGGATTTGGGTTTTTGTCAGAGAACAGTCGTTTTACAAAGTTATGTGAGACTTGTAATATCACTTATGTTGGTCCAAACTCTGATGTAATTGAAAGACTGGGTAATAAATCCATCGCCAGAACAACTATGGAGAAGGCGGGAGTTCCGGTTATTCCCGGAAGTAACGAGCAGGTGTTGACTGCTGAACAGGGACGGGAGATTGCAGCCAAGGTAGGATATCCTGTAATTATAAAGGCAGCTTTAGGCGGTGGCGGTAAAGGTATGCGTGTTGCGTACTCTGAAGAGGATTTTGTGAGGGAGTTTCAAACTGCTCAAAAAGAAAGTGAAATGGCATTTGGTGATGGAACCATGTATATTGAGCATTATGTTGAGCATCCGCGACATATTGAGTTTCAAGTATTGGCAGATAAGTTTGGCAACGTGATACATTTAGGAGAGCGCGACTGCTCTATTCAGAGAAATCATCAGAAGATGATTGAGGAGTCCCCATCTATTGCATTGTCGGATGAGCTAAGAAAGAAGATGGGTGAGATGGCAGTACGTGCTGCTAAGGCAGCGCATTATGAAAATGCTGGAACCATAGAATTTTTGCTGGAGCCTGATGGAAGATTTTATTTTATGGAGATGAATACGCGTATTCAGGTGGAGCATCCGGTTACAGAATTTGTAACGGGTATAGATTTGATTAAACAGCAGATTAGGATTGCGGATGGCAGTCCTCTTGATATAAAGCAGAGTGATGTTGTATTAAAGGGACATGCCATTGAGTGTCGTATTAATGCAGAGGATCCTGAGAAGAATTTCCGCCCATGTCCGGGTAAGATTACAGAGCTGTATTTTCCGGGAGGTAATGGAGTTAGGATTGATTCTGCTGTTTACAACGGATATGAAGTTACTCCTTATTATGATTCAATGCTGGTTAAGCTTATTGTGCATGGTGAGGACAGAGAAACAGCTATACGTAAGATGCGGAGCGCTTTAGGAGAGATGATTATAGAGGGACTTACCACTAATATTGATTACCAGTATGAGATTATAAATGATGAAGAATATGTACTGGGAAATGTAAATGTGGATTTTATAGAAGAGTTTAATGAAAGACGCAGGAATAATCCGGAGATAAATGAATAGATTAGAGCATATTAGATGGATATTTAATATGTAGTTTAATAGTGTGCCATAAACTTTGGTGGCAGAATGGAGATTAGCATGAATTTTAAACGTCTTGTAAAACCAAAACAGAAGGATTATTTTACATTAAAAGTACAGACGCCTACCGTACCAAAAGGGTTGGTACGTAAATGCCGCAAATGTGGTTCTGCTCTTTTTGCAGAGGATGTTAAGGAGAAGCATTATATTTGTCCAAAATGTGGCGGTTATTTTAGAATGCATGCAATGCGTCGCATTGAGATGATTGTGGACAATAAAAATTTTACTCCTCTTTATACGGATTTAGAGACTGCTAATCCTTTAAGCTATAAAGGATACGAACAAAAAATTGAACAGTTGCGGGATAAGACAAAGCTCCACGAGGCAGTTACAACGGGAACTGCTTTTATAGATGGTGTGAAGGTTGCCTTAGCAGTTATGGACGGCAGATTTTTTATGGCTTCTATGGGAGAGGTTGTAGGAGAAAAGATTACCCGCTTAGTGGAGATGGCGACTAAGGAGAAGTTACCGGTTATTATATTTGCATGTTCAGGAGGCGCCAGAATGCAGGAGGGAATAGTGTCCTTAATGCAGATGGCAAAGACTTCGGCTGCTTTAAAACGTCATAGTGAATCAGGTAATTTATATATTTCTGTGTTGACTGATCCGACAACCGGAGGCGTAACAGCCAGTTTTGCAATGCTTGGCGATATCATATTGGCGGAGCCGGATGCATTAATTGGTTTTGCGGGGCCGAGAGTTATTGAGCAGACAATAGGGCAAAAGCTTCCTAAGGGATTTCAGCGTTCAGAATTTTTATTGGAGCATGGATTTATTGACGCTATTGTGGAACGTGATAATATGCGGGACACATTGGCAAAGATTTTGCATTTGCATGATAGAGATAAGACATTTGATAAATGTCTAATGTCAGAGGAAGTATCGGAGCAAAAGGATAGTACAGGTTCTGATGACAATGATGATACAGTGATTTTTTTTAACAATGCAGTTTCGGATGGCAGCAAAAAAAAGACTGCATGGGATAGGGTAGAGGCGTCAAGGCGTAAGGACCGTCCTGTAGGCGACGATTATATTAACGAGATTTTTAAGGATTTTATAGAGTTTCATGGAGACAGGTATGCCAGAGACGATGGTTCTATTATTGGAGGTATTGCCTCCTTTAAAGGGATGCCTGTTACAGTAATTGCTCAGGTGAAAGGACATGATACAAAGGAGAATTTGAAACGCAATTTTGGTATGCCTTCCCCAGATGGATATCGTAAGGCGCTTCGTTTAATGAAGCAGGCAGAGCAATTCGGAAGGCCGGTAATCTGTTTTGTTGATACTCCGGGGGCGTTTCCGGGACTTGAGGCTGAGGAGAGGGGACAGGGTGAAGCTATTGCAAGGAATTTATATGAGATGTCTGCATTGAAGGTTCCCATAGTTTCCATTTTTATAGGAGAGGGAGGAAGCGGCGGCGCGCTTGCCATGGCAGTGGCAAATGAAGTATGGATGCTTTCCAATTCCGTATATTCTATTCTTTCACCGGAGGGATATGCCAGCATTTTGTGGAAAGACAGTAAGCGTGCTAAGGAGGCGGCTTCTGTTATGAAGATGACAGCAGAGGATTTATTTCAAATGGGCATGGTGGAGAAGGTTTTTGAGGAGCCTGAGGAGTATACGCTTGATACTATTAAGCCGGTTATAATGCAGCTTCAGGATTCGCTTGAAGAATTTTTGAAGAAATGTCAGGAAAAGAGTGCAGATACGATTACCGAAGAACGGTATCAGAGATTTAGAAAATTGTAATATTATATCAATAATTACAAAAAACTTCGCAGTTGGTTTTGCAACTGCGAAGTTTTTTGTTTTGTCATTTTTCATTTACTGCATTTTTATCATATTCAAGTATATCTCCCGGCTGGCAGTCAAGTACTTCACATATAGCTTCCAGAGTGGAAAAGCGTATGGCGCTTATTTTGCCGGTTTTAATTTTTGACAGATTGACATTGGATACGCCAACTCGCGCAGACAATTCGTTTAAGCTCATTTTTCGGTCTGACATTACTCTGTCAAGACGCAGTATTATTTTTCCCATAATAATCCTTCTTTCTGTTCTATAAAGTTTCGTCTGATTCCTGTTGAAGCATAGCGCCATATTTGAAAATGTAGCACAACACAAATATAATTATGACTAAGACAACCATTCCCATATCTAACGACAGGTTCAATTTTAGTCCGCCATATAATAAAGAATCTCCTGCGGAGGATGTAAGGGAGGTCAGAATAACCCATGGAATTAATGAAAATGCAAAATTTCTCATTTTGTTTATGATATTTTCTTCAAACGGAGACTCGCATTTTTCAAAGGCTTTGCATAGTGAACCGAAGAAAAATAAGGTTACAAGCGACATAATAAGAAGTATTAACGACATTAAAAGCATTAGTGTTATGTCTTTAAGGTTGATGCTTTCTGAACTGGTAAAAAAGGAAAACACAGCTTTTTCATCACTTACTTTAATGTCTTGGGCATTATATTCAGTTTCATTTAGTTCTACATTTATGTTAGTGCCTGTAAATGCTTTTTTCATTTCCTCCTGTTCTTCTTTAGAAAAAGATTCCCCGATACTTGTTAAATTAAGTTCTAAATCACACCCGCCTTTTGCCTTTAAGGATATAAGGTCGTGTGGAATAACTGCGCATACAATTGTTGTTATAAATAGTAACGCAATACATACTAAAATAGCAATCTTGCCAATTAAGACAAATATATTGCCTATTTTTCCCATTTTGTTGATTTTTGCAATAGCCTGCTCTTTCATAGTGAATACCCTCTTTCTTTAATTGTAATTAATATGTAATTGATAAAAATTAAAAATTTAATGTTTATCATTAAATAGAATATAGCATGAAAATTGTCGTTTGTCAACAAATTTTTAATGTAAAACATTAAAAAATATTCGAATAAGATATATTTATATTTTTTTTGTGATTTTAAAGAATATAAACATCATAATTAGATATGCTATATAAGTAATGTAAACTTTAAAATGATAATATTAAAGTTGATTTAAAGTATTACAATATAGTAATGAGGTGGCGTATGGGAAATTGGTATCAAATGTCGGCAGAGCAGGTGCTTAGAGAAGTAAAAAGCAGTGAGCAGGGTATTTCTGATGAAGAGGCTGCAAACAGGCTTTTAGAAAATGGATCTAATGAGCTTAAGGAGGAGAAAAGAAAAAGTTTTTTCAGAGTTTTTTTAGAACAATTTTTGGATATGCTGGTATGGATATTAATGGGTGCGGCGATAATTTCTGCTATTTCCGGTAATATGGAGAGTACATTGGTGATTTTGACAGTGCTGGTGTTAAATGCCATTCTTGGTACAGTACAGCATGAGAAGGCGCAGAAGTCTTTGGAAAGTTTAAAATCTTTATCGTCACCCAGAGCAAAGGTAAGGCGTAACGGAAGGAAGATAGAGATTGATTCAAGGGAAGTTGTAGCAGGGGATATCTTAGAATTAGAAGCGGGTGATTTGGTGCCGGCCGACGGGCGTATACTTAACAATTATTCGCTTCAGGTAAATGAAAGCTCTCTTACCGGTGAATCCACCAATATAGATAAAGAAGAAAAGGAGTTTTCCGGCGAGGCGGCATTGGGGGACAGGGTAAATATGGTATATTCGGGTAGTTTGGTAACATATGGAAGGGCAAGCGTTGTGGTTACTGAAACCGGAATGAATACGGAAATGGGCAAGATTGCAGCATTAATGAATGCCACCAAGGAGAAAAAAACTCCTTTACAGAAAAGCTTAGATGCATTTAGTAAGAAGCTGGCATTTATAATATTGGCTATCTGTGTACTGATATTTGTATTAAGCCTTTATCGCCACATGGGAATTTTAGATTCTCTTTTGTTTGCAGTGGCTTTGGCAGTGGCGGCAATTCCGGAAGCTTTGGGCTCTATTGTTACTATTGTACAGGCTATGGGTACTCAGAAAATGGCTAAGGAAAATGCTATAATTAAGGATTTGAAGGCAGTGGAAAGCCTTGGATGCGTTTCTGTTATTTGTTCAGATAAAACAGGAACCCTGACTCAAAACCGTATGACTGTACAGCAGGCATATGTGGGGGAACAGGTTATTTCGCCAGAGCAGTTTAAATTGTCTAATCAGTTACATCGCTATTTGTTATATTGTGCAGTGCTTAGTAATGATTCACAATTGGATGAAGACAAGGAAATCGGAGATCCCACAGAAATTGCGCTGCTTGCTATGGCGCACAAACAGAATGTGGACAGCACTATTTTAAGAGAGGTTATGGACAGAATAGAGGAAATACCTTTTGATTCTGACAGAAAACTCATGAGCACAAAGTATGCATTGCATGGAATTAATACCATATTGACAAAGGGAGCGGTGGATGTGTTATTAGAGCGCGCTGTATCTATATGGTCAAAGGATGGGGTGCGGGAAATGACAGATGAAGACCGGAGGAATATATTAGATAAAAATCTAATGTTTTCTGAAAGAGGTCTTAGGGTTTTGGCATTTGCCTATCGTGAGAGTGATGAAGAGTTGACTTTAGATGCTGAGAAGAATTATACTTTTCTTGGATTAATTTCTATGATGGATCCTCCAAGAGAGGAATCTTGCAAGGCGGTTGTGGACGCAGAGGGTGCGGGAATCAGAACTGTTATGATTACCGGCGATCATAAAGTGACCGCATCTGCAATTGCTGCCAAGCTTAATATTTTAAAGCAAGGTCAAGAGGCGGTGCTTGGTGTAGAGCTGGACGCCATGAGTGAAGAAGAGCTTCTAAAAAGGGTTGAGAATATTTCTGTTTATGCCAGAGTTTCTCCGGAAAATAAAATCCGCATTGTAAACGCATGGCAGCAAAAGGGAGCAGTGGTGGCAATGACGGGTGATGGCGTAAATGATGCACCGGCTTTAAAAAAAGCTGATATTGGCGTGGCTATGGGAATTACCGGAACTGAGGTGTCAAAGGATGCGGCTGCCATGATTTTAACAGATGATAACTTTGCTACAATTATTAAGGCTGTAGCAAATGGCAGGAATGTGTATAGAAATATTAAAAATGCAATAGGTTTTTTACTGTCAGGTAATATGGCGGGAATTTTGTCGGTGCTTTATACATCACTTTTGGCGCTTCCAATTCCGTTCCAGCCTGTGCAGCTTTTGTTTATTAATTTGTTGACGGATTCACTGCCGGCGTTGGCAATTGGAGTTGAACCGGCGGAGCATAATCTGTTAAAGGAGCCTCCGAGAAATGTAAAAGAGGGAATATTGAATCGTAATTTTATGGGTAGGATTTTACTGCAGGGATTAATGATTGCAATAGTTTCCCTTATTGCATTTTATATGGGACTTTCTGAAGGACCTGTTGCTGCCAGTACTATGGCATTTATTACACTGACATTGGCGAGACTGTTTCATGGATTTAACTGTAGGAGTAATTCTTCATTGCTGGAAATTGGGTTTAGAAGAAATTTGTATAGCGTAGCGGCTTTTGTGCTGGGCTGTGTGCTGTTGGCGCTGGTAATCTTTATTCCATTGCTAAGAAAGCTTTTTATGGTGGCGCCGCTTAGTCTGACAGAAGTGTTGATACTTGTTTTGCTTGCGGTTATACCGACAATTCTCATTCAGGCTGTAAGGATAGTTAAGTATAGGATTTTTAATTAATTTTTAGTATTTAAGCTTCGCGGGCTGCAAAATCATATTTTGGAGCTGCGAAGCTTAATTGTTATAAGTTATAAAATAACTTTTTATTTATCTATAGTTTTTGTGTGAATTTTTCGAGCCAGATAGACGAATGGAGTATCAAACAGGCTTGTGGCAAAGAAAATTACATAGCTGGATAATATAATTGACAGCAGCGTTTTTGTTTCGTAGACGTCGATAAAGGCAAATACATTAAACAGTATGGCGTTAAAAAGCTGGGAGGTCATGGTAGAACCATTATTTCTAAGCCATAAATATTTTTTATGATTATTCCATTTTTTGTCTGTTATTGACCACAGCTTGTGATAAAGCCATACGTCAATAAATTGTACAATAATATAAGTCAACAGGCTTGCCAGCATAAGTCTTGGAGTGTTGCTGAAAATGGTTTTAATGCTTGGCATTGCAAAATCATTTTCATTTGGAGTGTATAAAAGCCATGACTGGCTGATTATTATAAAGATAAATGATGTGGCTATTCCCAAAGAAACTGCTTTTTTTGCATCTTCTTTTCCGTAACATTCGCTTAATATATCTGTTACTAAGAAGGTGCTGGCAAAAAGAATATTGCCCAGAGTCATTTCAACGCCAAAGGCATTTACAATAATCAGCACTTCGATGTTAGATGAAATGGTGGCAATGGAAGTCCATAGAAACAACCCTTGTTTTTTGAAAATCCGAAATGCAATTAGTACGGTGGAATAGGTTACAATTAAAGATAAGATTAGAATTAGTTCATTTGACATATGTTTGTCCTCCTAGTTTTGTTTATAGACAGGATGGGTTTCGAACTGTCTTAATATAGAACTTTATCACAGTTTTGAAAGGACTGCAAGCGGCAGTACTTAAAAAATTTTCAGAATTTTATGGAGATTGAATTTATCAGATGTGAGAAAACTTGACAGTATTACTCTAATGTGTTAGACTAAATTAAATCTAATGCATTAGAGTGATTTTGCAGAAGGGAGAAAAACTATGTATATACCAAAGGTTTATGAAAGTGAGTATAGGTTTTGCTTGATTTTGTGGGAGCATGAACCTATTAAAAGCCGAGAGCTGGTAAAGCTTTGTGAGGAAAGGCTGGGGTGGAAAAGCAGCACTACTTATACAGTCATTAAAAGGCTTTCAGAGAGAGGGGTTTTGAAAAATGAGAATACAATTGTGACATCTTTAGTTTCTAAGGAGGAGGTGCAGGAGGCGGAGCTTTCCGATATGCTTGAGCGGACATTTGAAGGCTCTCTGCCCGCATTTATTGCAGCATTTGGACGTCGGGAAAAGTTGTCGGAAAAGGAGATTGAGGAGATTAGGCATATGATTGAAGGGAGTGATTGAGAATGGAGCGGATATTCTTACAGGTATTTTTTGTGGGAATAAGCGCAAGCTGGCTGATTCTGGCAATATTACTGCTAAGATATATGTTTAGTCGCGCGCCTAAGTGGATTGCATGTCTGTTATGGATGTTTTTGGGTTTGAGGCTGGTTTGCCCATTTTCCATAGAGAGTTCATATAGCTTGATTCCTAAGCAGTTTACAGCTTTGCTTGAAAGACGTATTGGATATTTTCAGGAAGGACGCGATTTATATATAGAGAACAAAGGTCAGTCTGTAAATTCTGTACATATTAATGATGGGACAAATGCAGGTCAGGCGGGCGAGTCGCATTCTAATCAATATGTGAGCGCGGCGGGAGTAAATAATAATGTTTTGGACAGCGGTATTAGGGATAGGGACGAACAGACAGCGAATGCAGCAGATGAGGATATGATAAGCGGAAGGCTCTTAGATAACAGACAAATAGTTACTGTTTTTGAGGTGATTTGGGGAGCGGGAGTTATGCTTATGCTGCTGTATCTGTTTAAAAGTATGTTTAAGCTTCGCAGTATGGTAAGAACAGCTACCCGCTTTTCTGAAAGTGAAGGCAGACATGAAGATAATTCATCATTATATAACAGGGTATGGCAGAGTGAGTTTGTAGATTCACCATTCATTATGGGAATTTTCAATCCTAAAATCTATGTTCCCTACCATATGGAAAAGAGACAGTTGGATTTTGCACTTGCGCATGAGTATGCGCATTTGAAGAGAAAGGATCAGTATGTTAAGATGCTGGCATACCTGCTTCTTGCTGTCTATTGGTTTAACCCTCTGGTGTGGGTAAGCTATTTGCTGCTATGCCGAGATATCGAGCTTGCATGTGACGAGCGTGTTATTAAGAGTATGAAGGCAGAGGAGAGAAAGGGATATCTCATGGCTTTGCTTTCAATAAGTACAGATGCAGCAGCGACCAGTATTTGTCCATTGGCGTTTGGAAAGGTTGGTATTAAGGAACGAATTAAACGGGTGAAGCAGTATAAGAGGCTGCCTATGTGGCTTATAATTGCAGCAGTGGCAGTTTGCACAATCGGAGCTGTAGGGTTTATGGCAAATCCCAGAGTTGATAAAGAGACGGTACAGCAAAAGTCAGAAGAAAATGCAGACAAGGAAGATGATAAGGGACAGGATAGTGTAAAGATTTCGGTAAGGCACGCAGACGTTGATTTAACTGAAAATAGCGGCGCAGACGGAGTGATTCCCTATTATATTGATGAAAACAAGATTATATTTGGAGGGTATTTTGGAATATTCACATATGACAGGCAGCAGCGCAGTATAGTGGATAGCCTTGATTTAAAATACATTGGCTGTAATTATACTCAGGGGGATTATTATTGTGATATAAGAGCCTGTGAGGATGGAAGTACTGTTTATATGCAGCTTAATAAAGATGATGGATACACTCTTTTTACTTATAAACCTGAGCTGCCTGAGATTCAGAAAGCTTCACTTACTAGAGAGAATAGGAAAGAATCCATATATGACAGCCCTGAGCTTTCGTTATTTAAGTTAGATTTAAATTATGACGTCGGAGGATATGAGTATGTTCAAAATGGTGAAAAGCGCTGCCTGATAATAAGGGAAACAAACCGGATTATAGGCGACTGCACATTTGCAGATTTTCCTATGAAGGAGGAAACAGGTATAGTCGTATATAATCATCTTTTTCCTCCTAAGAATTACAGGTTTTCAAAGGAACTCATTCCTGAGGATATGCATGATATTTATAAGATTGAAATGCGCATCCGCGGAGTGATGGAGGAGATAACGGATAGGGA
>CANQSN010000046.1 GCA_947626505.1 uncultured Lachnospiraceae bacterium | reverse complement strand
AGAAAAAACTGCTTTGAGGAGATTATAACATATGGATGGAAAAAATACAATTTTTTATTTTTTAAAACATTTTCAAAAATGCTTGACAAAACAAAGGAAAATGAAAACTATTTTTATTGTTTTATATTGACAGGGCTTTTTCATAACTTTATAATTGTTTCATGTTGTAATATTGTAATATTCAATGAAAGGAAACGATATGAAAAAGATAAACAACAGGGGTTTTTCACTGCCTGAACTAATAATCGTAATTGCCATTATGGCTGTTTTAACCGGTGCGCTTGCTCCCGCACTTATAAAATATGTTACTAAATCAAAAAGGTCTTCCGACGTCAGCAACTGCGGAACGATTCAGTCCGCCATGCAGACCGCCGCATCTAACGAAGAGGCTAATGCCGGTTTTGTCAGCCTTACAAGAAACAAGTGGACTGCATTACCTTCAAGCCCTGCTGCCGGAGAAACTGATACTGAAGATTACTGGGCAGTTGTGGATAATGATATAAGCGGAGGATTAACAGCATTTCAGAATACCAAAACAAACAAGCTAGCTGATAAGACTTCATTTGCTTCTACCGGTTATGCTTATTGCATTGACTCCGCAGGTGTTATCCATGTCGGTATTACTGATGGCAGCGACGTATACGAATGCGTACCAACTCTTGATGAGCAGATGGACGGAAACGCCGGTACAGGCGGAGTGCAGGCTCTTGGTGGTCCAATAAGATAATACATATTCCTTCAAGACTCGCTTGCGAGTCTTGGCGCAAACTTCGAGTCTGCTTTAGCAGACACTCTCCTATCCGAAGCTTTAACATATACTCGCAAAGCGTATATCAGATTGGGATTGAATCCCACCACTGATACAAATTTATTACTATCTGAATATATTAACCATAAAAAATGTACACCATTTTACCGGTGTACATTTTTTATATCGTCATTGCAATCACTCGCCAAGTGTTGCCACCATAACTGCTTTTATAGTATGCATACGGTTCTCTGCTTCATCAAATATCACATCCGCATGCTTTTCAAATAATTCCTCTGTAATCTCATTTCCTTTTACAGCCGGAAGGCAGTGCATTACTATTGTACTGTCCTTGCCCGTCTTTTTCATCATTTCTTCATTTACCTGATAGGGCTTTAAAAGTGCAATGCGCTCCGCTGCCTTATCCTCCTCGCCCATAGAGCACCATACGTCAGTATAAATACAGTCCGCACCTGATACCGCATCATCCAGATTATCAGTAATTGTAAGCGACGCACCTGAAGCCTCTCCATATGTTTTACAAAGTTTAACCAAATCCTCCTTTGGCCACAGGCTCTTAGGCGCTAAAATAGTACAATTTACTCCCATCTTGGTACATCCAATCATAAGAGAATTAGCCATGTTATTACGCCCATCTCCCACAAATACAAAGTTAAGCCCTGTAAGCTTTCCAAACTGCTCGCGCAAAGTCAAAAAGTCCGCCAAAATCTGGGTTGGATGATAGTCGTCTGTCAAACCGTTCCACACAGGAACGCCGGAATACTTTGCCAGCTTTTCTACATTTTCCTGAAGGAAACCACGAAATTCAATTCCGTCAAACATGCGCCCCAGCACCCTTGCTGTGTCTTCCACACTCTCCTTATAGCCAAGCTGTATATCATCCTTGCCGAGATATTCCGGATGCCCTCCCTCGTCAATGCAGCCGATAGTAAATGAACAACGTGTACGGGTAGAAGGCTTCTCAAAAATCAGCGCAATATTTTTACCTTTTAAACGATTCCCTGTAATACCCTTTTTCTTGTCTGCCTTTAACTTGGCAGCCAAATCCAATAAATAATCAATCTCCTCAGGAGTAAAATCCTTTAGCGTCAAAAAACTACGTCCTTTTAATGTCATAACAATCTCCTCCTTACTGTATAGTCAAGAATAAAAAAATATTTTAACGTTTTATTTCCGGTATGTCAACCCATCGGATTATTTTAGATAAACCTTATTATTCCGATAATCAATAGAGGCATTTCCTCCCTTGCTTAAATCGCCAAAAAGCAGTGCGTCAACCAATACCGGTTTAACCTTACTGTCAATAACACGCTGAATCTCCCTTGCGCCATACTCCTGACTTATACCCTCCTTTAAAATATATTCCCTTAACTCTTTTGTAAATGTAAGCTCTACATTCCGTTTTTGCAAATGCATGCACAGCAAATTAAGCTGCTTGTCCACAATTCTCTTTGCCATATCCTTACTCAATTCATTAAATACAACTATCTTTGTAAGGCGGTTTCTAAATTCCGGTGAAAAAGTCCGTTTCACCTCTTCATCGATGGCGCCCCGGTTTATGCCTCCTTCCCCGAAACCCATAGCAGGTTTGCCAAGCCTCTCTGCTCCGGCATTTGACGTCATAATTAATATTACATTACGAAAATCAGCTTTTCTGCCCTGATTGTCAGACAATGTTGCATAATCCATTACCTGCAGCAGCACATTGAAAATATCCTTATGAGCTTTTTCAATCTCATCAAGCAATAATACGCAATGAGGCTTCTTTCTGATTACATCTGTCAGCATTCCGCCCTCCTCATAGCCTACATAACCTGCGGGAGCGCCAATAAACTTAGCAACAGAATGTTTCTCCATATATTCGCTCATATCAAAACGTACCAATTCCACTGAAAGTTCTTCAGCTAAAGTCCTTGCAATCTCCGTCTTACCTACCCCGGTAGGCCCTACAAAAAGCAGGCTTGCCACCGGCTTATTGTCTTCATTCAATCCCGCTCTGGACATGCGGACAGATTGACATACCTGCTTTACTGCCTCCTCCTGTCCGAACACCTTAGACATTAGACGTTCATCTAATATCTTTAGCTGCTCTGCTTCATCAACAGCAACGCTCTGCTTTGGAATCTTTAAAAACTTAGCCAGCACTTCTTCTACAACATCAGCGGTAACTGCTGCCGGCTCCGGCTTATTTGACAATTCATCACTTTTTCCTGAAACTTCTTTATTTTGTATGCCTTCCGGTTTATTTTCACCAAACTTTCCATCCGCTCTTTTGCTGCGCCCCATATTAAGCATGGCTCCGGCTTCATCCATCAAGTCGATTGCTTTATCCGGCAGAAATCTCTCGTTAATATATTTTACGCTAAGGCTCACTATAGACTTTATAATCTCGTCTGAATAAACCACATTATGAAACTCCTCATAATAAGGCCTTAGCCCCATCAATATATGAACCGTTTCCTCCTCGGAGGGCTCCTTGATATCCACATTCTGAAAACGCCTTACCATAGATTTACTCTGCTCAAAATGCTTCTTATACTCATCATATGTGGTTGCGCCGATAAAGCGTATTCTTCCATCCGCCAGATAAGGCTTTAAAATATTAGAAGCATCAAGAGAACCGCCGCTCACCGCTCCTGCGCCAATAACATTATGAATCTCGTCAAGATAAACAATAGGCTTTTCCTCATTTGCAATACCGTCAAGCACCAGCTTCATGCGCTTTTCAAAATCACCTCTGTACTGGGTTCCCGCCACCATGCTCCCCATATCCACAGCATATACATTGGCATCCTGTATAGGCTCAGGCACCCTGCCTTCCACAATCCTGCGCACCAGCCCCTTAGTAATTGCAGTTTTGCCCACACCCGGCTCGCCGATATGCAATGGATTATTCTTCGTCTTTCGGCACAGTATAAGCATAGTGCGCTCCACCTCATCCTCTCTGCCAATCAGCGGAGTGTAGCCTTCTTCCTCAACCACATCATTCAGGCAGGTAACATATTTCTTCCACGAACCGCCCTTTCCCCGCCTCTCCGGTCCTTCATAAGAATCCTCCTCATAAAATCCCTCCGGATCATATTCCTCCTCATAGTCTTCATATCCCATTTCTTCTTCTCTTAGAAGCGCATCGAATTTATCCTGTGAAATCCCTGAATAATCTTCCTCTCCCTGCTCTGCATAACAAAGCTCGAAAAACACGTCGTTCACATTTATATTCTGCTCTGACATCAAATAAGTTGCATAGCATTCCGGCAGCTTCATCATTCCGTAAAATACATGCAAAAGCTCCAAAACCTCTTTTCCGCTGGCGTCTGCCTGCAGCGCCCCCTGTTCCAGCATAGCTTCAAATCCCCTGCTAAGCCTTGCGGTATAAGTGTCGTCAGCCTCCGGAATCTGCTCGTAATTCTCCCGAAAAAATTTCTTTATTCTCTTTCTTAACTCATCTGCATCTCCCCCGCAAATCTCATAACTCTCCCTGAAAACCTTGTCCTTTGTCAATACATATAGAAAATGCTCCGGAGTTACAAACTCATGGCGCCACTGTCTGGCAGCATCCACAGTATTTGATAATGCTTTCTGCAAACGTGCAGAGGTGTCCATAATTACTCCTCCTTTACTTCCACTCGAAACGGATATCCGGCCGCCTTTGCCATTTCCATAGCCCGCGCCCGTTTTGAGACTGCCACATCATAGGTATATCTTCCCACAACCGCCTGTCCTCCCTTATGTACTGACAACATCAATTGTGTAGCCTCTTCTAAAGACTTGTAAAATACCTTTACCAGAATCTCCACCACAAACTCCATAGGTGTAAAATCATCATTACACATAATTACCGCATAACGCCCCGGCTCCTTTAATTTATAAGTCTCCCGCTCTCTTATGGCGGTTCCAAAAGACAGATTACCATTATTCTCCATATGTACTCTCCCTTTCATAATTACAACGCGCCCTGACCGGATTACTTTATTAATACCTTCTCGCCTATAGGGCATCATACGCATCTTCTTCCAATTAAAGTGTTCATCCTATTACCTTCTGCAATATATTCAATAATTTTTTTGCATCAACAGGCTTTGCTATATGTCCATTCATACCGCTTTTCAACGCCTCCAGCTTGTCCTCCTCAAAAGCGTTTGCTGTCATTGCAAAAATCGGTATCGACGCCAGCTTTTCATTCTCAAGCTTACGGATTGCCCTTGCTGCATCATACCCGTTCATTACAGGCATTTGAATATCCATTAAAACAAGATCGTAATACCCTGGTTCAGAATCTTTAAGCATATCTACCGCTATATTTCCATTTGACGCAACATCAATCTCAAAGCCGGCGTCTTTTAGAATCTCTACCGCAATTTCCTGATTCAGCTCATTGTCCTCTGCCATTAAAATACGTCCACTGCAAACTGCGCCGGACTCTGGAAGCAGATATTCATCCTCCTCCTTTGTAGCCGCAATCTCATTGTCTTCATCAGCGCAAATGCAGAATGTAAATGAAAGTACAACCTTTGTACCAACCCCTTGTTTACTCTCTACATGGATAGTTCCGCCCATCAAATCAACGATATTTTTTATTATTGCCATACCAAGACCGGCTCCCTGTACTCCGCTTAAAGTAGTATTTTGCTCCCTTTCAAATGGTTCGTAAATACGCGAAATAAATTCATCAGACATACCGATTCCTGTATCACTAACGCTGAATTCATAATTTGCATAACCCTTTTGAGGCGCCGGTTTTTCTGTAACCTTCAAATATATTTCCCCTCCCGGATTTGTATATTTAACAGAATTACTTAATACATTTAAAAGCACTTGGCTTAATCGGAGTGTGTCGCAATAAAACTTATCGTTTATAATATTTGCAGTTTCCGTATGTATCTTTAGATGTTTATCCTGAATATTTACCTGTACCATATTATATAAATCGTTTATAACATCATGCAGATTACAGGCTGTCTCTTCAAGCTGCGCCTTACCGCTTTCAATCCAGCTCATATCCAGAACATCATTAATAAGGCTTAACATATGCTTTCCTGATACGTTAATCTTCTCAAGATATTCCTTCACCTTATCTTTATTGTCAATGCGCGAGATTGCCAGAGTTGTAAAACCGATAATTGCATTCATAGGCGTGCGGATATCATGAGACATATTTGAAAGGAACAGGCTCTTAGCCTTATTAGCTTTATTGGCCTGCAAAAGAGCGTCCTCCAGTAAACGTTTTTGCTCTTTTTCATTTCGCGCCTGTTCGTCTACGCTGCGGAATCCCAAAACAATATCATGGCTTTCACTCCATGTTCCTGTGCGCGCCACCTTCATCTCATAATATCTTACTTCACCATCAATAAATGTGCGATAGCTTACATAATAAAGGTCTCTTTTCTCCAGTTCTTCCTTCAATTTGTCCTGCGAACAGGCTCCCTTTAACATCTCCTTGTCGTCCTTATATACAAGCTTTTCAATATAATGCCCCATACTTTCTTCCAAAGTAATCTCACCATCAAAAAAAGCGCCAAACATACTAAGGCTGTCATTATCTGCTCGAAGCAATACTCCTTCACCCGTATCCAGATTAAAATTAAATACAAGCTTATAATCAGAGCTAAGCGCCTGAATCAATTCTGTCTGATGTCTCTTTTCCTTTTCCTCCTGCAATTTTTGTGCAGTGCAGTCCAATAAAAATCTCTGATAGAACACTTCGCCATTTTCTTGAATGAGTTTAATACTACCCATAACATGCAGTACTTCCCCATCTTCATGTCTGATTCTATATTCTACGTTTACACTGTCTCCCACTTTCTTCAAAGTACTGATACATGACTTAAGCCTCGGCCTGTCTTCCAATATAACAGAAGGTGAAATCATCGCAAATCCGCATTCCTCCAAGTCCTCCTTAGAGTTATATCCCAGAATCTTAAGCGCCGCCTGATTAACACTGATGACATGCTTACCATCTAACGTATGGCAAATAACACCGCAATCCAAGGAAGTGAAAATAGTTTCCAATGCGCTGCTTTTTTGCATAATTTCTTTCTCGTAAGCGCGTTCCTGTGTTACGTCAATTCCAATACCGACAGTTCCCATAACGCTTCCGTCTAAATCATATAAAGGCGACTTGTAGGTTGTCAAAAGCCTCACATCATCCCCTGCCTTTACAACCTCCTCGGATACACAAATCTTCTTTTTCCTCATTACCTCGCGGTCCGACTCCATGCAGTCGCCGCTGGCGTTGGCGTCATCCTCAGGATCAACATCCCAAATATAATAATGATCCCTTCCCTCCACCTGTTTTTTTGTTTTATTAACAGTTTTACAAAAGCTGTCGTTTACCTTCTCATGAAGTCCATCTTTATCCTTGTACCATATTAAATTAGGAACACTGTTAATGGTAGTTTCCAAATATTGATTAGCCTGCCAAAAATCCTTGTTCATTTTACAGGTTTGCTGCCATCTTAAAAAGCGGAAGCGAATTTCATCATCAGACATTGGAAGCGTCCATATATCTGTAACCGCTGACAAATCGCCCGCCAAAAGAGAAATCTGCTCCTTCTTCACCAGCAAAATAATCTGGGCATCCATCCTTTTCTTTTCAATCAGCTTTTTTGCCTTTGCTATTTCCATATCGCATAAATCAGCTATAATTACATCCGCCTTTGTCGTCAATGTTTCTTCCGGCACACTGCTCTCCATAAATTCATGACTAAAATTCTCAAGCGGCGGCATATTCTTAAATACATCAAACGTACCTTTCGAATCACCTACTAAATAGATATAAAGCCGACAATGATACATACGATATGCCTCCCTTCGTAAAATTTCACTATTCTGGCTTTTCCACCCACGCTTTTACATTTATGAATATTTTACCATACATCAGGCTTTTTGGAAATCACAATTTAACAAAAGCCTTTAAAGACTCGCTTGCTAGTCTTTGCGCAAACTTCCGGTCTGCTTTAGCAGACACTTTCCTAATGCTAATTGACTTAATATGTTTTTTATCATAAAATTTTTATAAGGTTGTAAAAATTAATTTGAAGGAGGTACCGATATGAACCAAAAAGAAAGGATGCTTAAAGGTTTGCCTTATAAGGCCGACTTAGATGGATTAGAGGAAGAAAGAATAGAGTGCAGAAAAAAGCTTTATGAATTTAATATGCTTCCGCCTAATGAGCGACACAAAATTCCAACGCTGCTTAAGGCAATGTTTTCAAAAACGGGCGATAATATATTTATTGAAGCGCCATTTCATTGCGATTATGGTTGGAACATAGAAGTAGGTGAAAATTTTTATGCAAATTTCAATCTTACCATTCTTGATGTGGGAAAAGTGACAATAGGGAAAAATGTTTTTATTGCGCCAAATGTATCAATATACACTGCCGGTCATCCAATCCATCCGGACAGCAGAAACAGCTATTATGAGTACGGACTCCCGATTACTATTGGCGATAATGTATGGCTCGGCGGAAATACAGTTATATTGCCAAACGTTACTATTGGCGACAATGCAGTAATCGGCGCGGGCAGCGTAGTAACAAAAGACGTTCCCGCATGGAGTATTGCTGCCGGCAATCCATGTAAAGTAATTCGCAAAATTACAGAGGAAGACAAAAAATATTACTTTAAAAACCGTATATTTGATGTGGATGATTACACAAATCCCGTATAACAAAAATCTCCTGCCAAAAAGCAGGAGATTTTTATTGCATTATTTATTCACAACATACTAATCCTTCAAATGCGGGAGCAATACTTCAACTATATCTAAAACAAAAAACTTATCATACTAAAGATACTTCTTCAAATCATCTACTTTATTAAGCTCCTCCCATGGAAGCTTTATATCTGTACGTCCAAAATGTCCGTAGGCAGCAGTCTGCTTATAAATAGGACGTCTAAGGTCAAGCATCTTAATAATTCCCGCCGGACGCAAATCGAAATTCTCCCTGATAATCTCCCCAAGTCTTTCATTAGAAAGCTTACCGGTTCCAAAGGTATCCACCATAATCGAGGTCGGCCTTGCCACGCCAATTGCATAGCTAAGCTGAATCTCGCATCTTTCTGCTAAGCCTGCCGCCACAATATTCTTAGCTACATAACGGGCGGCGTATGCTGCAGAACGGTCTACCTTAGTGCAATCCTTACCTGAAAATGCTCCGCCGCCATGACGCGCATATCCGCCATAAGTATCTACAATAATCTTGCGCCCTGTCAAACCGCTATCCCCATGAGGACCTCCTATTACAAAACGTCCTGTAGGATTAATAAAAAACTTTGTATCCTCGTCAATAAGAGCTTTAGGTAAAACTACATCAAATACATGTTTTTTGATATCCTCATGAATCTGCTCTTGCGATACTTCCTCATCATGCTGTGTAGAAAGCACCACAGCTTCCAAACGAATAGGCTTACCATTCTCGTCATATTCCACAGACACCTGTGTTTTTCCATCAGGACGAAGGTAAGAAAGCGTTCCATCCTTGCGTACATTTGTAAGCTGCATTGAAAGCTTATGCGCCAAGCTTATAGGATATGGCATATATTCCTCTGTTTCATTGGTCGCATAGCCAAACATCATACCTTGGTCGCCCGCGCCGATTGCCTCAAGCTCTGCATCTGACATGGTATTCTCCTTAGCCTCCAACGCCTTGTCTACCCCCATTGCAATGTCTGACGACTGCTCGTCCAGCGAAGTAATAACGCCGCACGTATCGCAGTCAAATCCATACTTTGCCCTGTCATACCCAATCTCACGAATTGTTTCCCTTACAATCTTTTGTATATCCACATAAGCGCTGGTGGTAACTTCTCCCATTACCATAACCAGTCCTGTGGTAATTGCTGTCTCACATGCCACCCGACTCATCGGATCCTGCTCCAGCAATGCATCAAGAATAGCATCGCTAATCTGGTCGCAAATTTTGTCCGGATGTCCTTCCGTAACAGATTCTGAAGTAAATAAACGTTTTTCCATACTATACCTCCTAAAAAAATTACTATTAAGATTTCTCTAACGGAATTGGAAAAAGAAAAAACCGGCATAAAGCCGGATTGATTCATTACACCAATCCTCTTATTGCTCGATGCAAACCTATATGTTATATTACCCACAAAATACAAGGTTCACTCGCTCAGGCCGGCACCTTCCGCATAAGCGGGGTTGCCGTGGCTTCTTAGTCCCTTATGACTCCACCACTCTGAATAAGAGAAATATACTTAGTTATATAGATTTAAGTTACAAAAAGAGAATACTACATATAAACAAACTAGTCAAGTACAAAATATTGCAATTTGTCAAAAAAAGGAATATACTATGATTGTGAATTATTACGTAGACGGTTATGACATATATCGTTACTGAAATAATAATATTAGGAGAGATTATAATGAAAAGAAAAATACGTGTCAGCATCTATAATATAAAGACGGGAATGGAAACAGCGGCGGACGTTTATTCTGCCGGCGGACAACTGTTAGTGCCGGCGGATACCAAATTTACAGAGGAAACACTACAAAAGCTTAATTCCTACTCTATTCCTTTCGTGACCATTTATACCGATGATGGAACGACGGAGCCCGCTCCCGCAGATGCAAGCTATGCTGACCGTATAAAGAACAGCCGCGAATTTCAGGAGTTTCAGGAGGAATTCAGCTCATCGCTGGAGGATGTAAATGAATCATTACAGCATATTGTTACCAGCAGCGAAGATATTAACGTGGACAATCTACTGGAACAGACTACGCATTTACTTACTCACAATTCCACTACCATTGGGGTTTTAGACTTGGTCAACAACTTGCGAAGCTATGATGATTCCACCTATGCACACTCCTTGAACGTATCCATTATATGTCGGGTATTCGGACAATGGCTCAAGATGAGTGATGAGGATTTGGATATTCTTACTGTCGCCGGACTGTTACACGATTTAGGCAAACTTCTTATACCTCCCGAAATCATCAAGAAGCCGGGGCGGTTGACAGAGGAGGAATTTAACATTGTCAAGACTCATCCTTACCTTGGCTACAAACACGTACAAAATTCCAACCTTGATCCAAGAATAAAGTCCGCTATGCTTATGCACCATGAAAAATGCGATGGCAGCGGTTATCCTTCCGGACTTGCCGGCAGCAATATACAGCCATTTGCCAAGATTGTTGCAATTGCCGATGTATATGACGCCATGACCGCAAAACGCGTATACCGAGATGGCATGTGTCCATTCCATGTTATCCGGATGTTCGAGAGCGAGGGATACCAGAAATATGACGTGCAGTACCTGCTTCCATTTTTAGAGGGCATTGTACAAACCTACATAAACAACCGCGTTTTACTTACAGACGGAAGAATCGGTGAAATCGTATTTATTAATAAGCACGCACTTTCCAAACCAATTGTTAAAGTACAGGAACAATTTATCGACCTTTCCACAATCAAAGATTTGCATGTTGAAGATATACTATAGATGTGTCGAAGATATAAGGCGTACAAAAAAGAGCTGTCATTGCAACAGATTATTGCTACAATGACAGCATTTTAATTGTATCTTAATTCTTTTCGATTTCTATGAAACTATCTGCAATTTAAACTTCTGCTCCTCCCGATCAGAATCTACAAGAGAAATGTTAGCTCCCAAACTCTTAAGCTTATCTTCAAACCTCTCATATCCGCGCTGAACATATTGGATACTGTCTACTGTAGAAAAACCTTCTGCAGCCAGCCCTGCAATAACCAAGGCTGCACCCGCTCTTAAGTCAGGCGCCACAATATCCGCTCCCGTATACTCAGATACGCCGGTAATAATAGCTGTATTACCTTCTACCTGCACCTTGGCTCCCATTCTTGTAATCTCATCCACATACTTAAAACGGTTTTCAAAAATACTCTCAGTTATAATACTGGTTCCCTCTGATAAAGCAAGCACCACTGCCATCTGCGGCTGCATATCTGTTGGAAATCCGGGATATGGCAATGTCTTAATCTGTGTACTTGTAAGTTTTCTGTTTCTTGCATCCACCCGTACTGAATCATCATATTCATGTATAGTGCATCCCATCTCCGCCAGCTTAGCGCTAATGGCCTCCAAATGCTTTGGAATAACATTCTTAACTGTAATGTCTCCTCTTGTTGCCGCTGCCGCTGTCATAAATGTTCCCGCTTCAATCTGGTCAGGAATAATCGCATATTCGCTATCATGGAACGACTCAACGCCCTTAATACGGATTACATCTGTACCGGCGCCTTTTATATTGGCTCCCATGCTGTTAAGGAAGTTAGCCACATCAACAATATGCGGTTCCTTTGCAGCATTCTCAATAATCGTATTGCCTTCCGCTAAGGCTGCCGCCATCATAACATTAATAGTAGCTCCTACAGTAACCACATCCATATAAATATGCGCGCCATGCAACTCCTCAGCCACAGCAGTAATCATGCCATGACCAATATCCACCTTGGCGCCAAGAGCAGTAAAACCCTTAATATGCTGGTCAATCGGCCGGCTTCCAATATCACAGCCGCCCGGCAATGCAACAACTGCACGTTTATATTTGCCCAAGAGGGCTCCCAGCAGATAATATGAAGCACGAATCTTACGAATGTACTCCCCATCTACTACCGTATTCTCTCTCATTATATTCTTGCCGCTTATCTTAACAGTGTGCGCATCAACACGTTCCACACACCCGCCAATTCCTTCAATAGCCTGCAGCATAACATTAGTATCACGAACATCCGGCATATTCTCAATAAAGCATGTTCCGTCCGTCATCACTGCTGCTGCCAACACACCTAACGCTGCATTCTTAGCGCCACCAATAACCACTTCACCACAAAGCGGCTGGCCACCCTTCATAACATAACGTTCCATTATACACCTCATATATTCTACGAAATCAATCCAATAATCTTTACTCATATGTTCCTTCAGGCTTCTCCCTATTACCGGAACCCCGCCCTGCCTATAAAGTAATACTGCTCAATTCTTCAGCGCCATGCTTTTGCCCCCGCTAAAAACATAGCCTACTTAATATCAGGCGCATACCTTCTCGAATTAATTATACCACATACATTTTATTTGTAAATTAAAACATCAAAAAAATTTATTACAAATTTCACATATATATCACAATTCATTTATTAAAAGTGCTGTAAATTTATAAATGTAAAATATTGTCAGTTATCCCTGTTCTGTCTGCGGTTTTCAAAATAAACAAAACTATCAATTGCATCCAGAATATCAGAAAAAACTTCCCTCGGCGCTACATCAATATATTCTTTTAATAAATGGTCTTTCCTGCCGCCCTTGTACCTTCCATAAAAAATATCAAATAAGTTATGTCCCCTAACATAAATTTTAATAGTTTCAATATTATCCTTGATATCCTGTTTACTGTTAATTCTGATTCCCGTCTGCTTAAGCATCCTCTTTGTGCTTCCAAGCTTATATAAGTAATCTCTGTATTTACTATATAATATGTTATAGAATTCTTCTTCGTTCTTAATTAATCCAATCTTAACCATAGTTTTGGGATCAAGAAAATAATTTTCAAAAGAATAGTATTTTAAAATGAGTACATTCTTTGGAGTTACCCTTGGCAGATTATTCTCATCCTGTGTTTCTCTTGATTTATAATAACTGCAAAGCTGCTTTGTAAGTGTTTTTGGATTCTTACCATCTGAATCCCTAATCATTAAAAACTGATCCTTAAGATACAGCTTATTTATATATTTAAGGTTTGCATATGTCTTAATATTCGTACAACTATTAACCGGAACAATGGCAATTCGCTGAAGCTTCCCTTCATCATCATAAATCTCTGAATAATATTTCTCTAAGAGCATCGGAAGCCTTGAGCTGTCCTGCTTACCTTCCACAATAAATACAAAATTAACATTCATCAAATCATTTGCTGTATATCCCAAATCATCTAAAATTGTATCAATATCCTCATCCTCCGAAGCCACAGTTTCATAATTCTCATCAATCATAATCTGTTTAATCTGGCGCTGCGAAAAATTAAATATCATATTGGGAGAATGAGTTGAAAAAATAACCTGATTCTTTTTGGAAAGATTATATAGAATCTCACTCGCCACCTTCTGCAATTGAGGATGCAGAAAAATCTCCGGATCCTCCATCATAATAATACTGAAAACATGGTTATCCTTTTCCTGTATATACGTTTCCAGAAGGGACAATATGTAAATGCTTTTAAAACCGGCTGACAAGGTTTCCAATGGCCCGACTGTCTTAAGACGCTTATTATGCACCATGGTTTTTACTCTAAATACCTTATCTACATCAAAATCCATTGTGTATTCAATATCCTGAACAACACTCCCGTTTTTGTGGAAATTTACATTAAGCTTATCTGCAAAATTATTTAAATTAAGATTCAACAGCTTATACTCCATAAGCCTTGTTGTCTCGTATATAGTAAGCTCCTCCGGCTGCTTTTTATTAATTAAACCAATACATTGAAAACAGCGGTTGCACTTTCTTGCCTTATCAAACATGCAACTGTTATCGCGTAAATCCTGCAATGCATCATTACCCTGAAACTCAAGAATATCCTCCTGAATCTGCTCAATATTACGGTTGCTGTCAATAAAATATACCTTGGGAAATACCTGCTTTAACAATTTATTATTCTTTTTAACACCATCACCATATTTCATCTCACCGCCATAGGAAATTGTACATTCAAATGGCAATATTCCATCCTTGTAATTAGGAAACTCCTTTTGAAAATTCTCCTTCCAAAGCTCATACTTTTTATAGTTGCTGACAAGTCCCCTCTCATGCAGTTCATTCAAATCATCCTCGCTAATGCTTAAGGTTCCGCCTATTACAATATTTTTTGAAATATCAAAATAATCCCTCTCCTTAATGCTATAATCTCCCGTAATTGCCATGATTGCATATAGCAGCACAGTTTTACCGGTATTATTCTTACCTACCAAAATCAAAGCATTATCAATCTCTGAAATATTCAATTCCCGAATGGATTTAAAATTTTTAATATACAGTGATGAAAACTTCATTTCAATACCTCCTTGTTTTATACTTAGTATACCATACTTATTTACATTTTTCTTACTTTTCCTTCAATAAACCATAGAAAAATAAATCATATTATGGTAAACTATACCTTAAGTGAGAAAGGAATGATTGTTATGGCTAAAAAATTTTTAAATATCCAATCCACCACGCCCAACGCTGCTGGAATTGTAAAACAAGATTTGAAATTTAAAACCGGGGACTTTCTATGGAAGGTTAAGTTCAACATTCCGCTGGATCCCTCAACTGTGAACGCTACCAATATGTATGTAGCTAACTCTAACAATGTACCATTAAAGACCTCTATACGTTATGACTCTGTAAATAACCAGATTGAGATTGAACCCGGCGAACCATATAGTACAACGGAGTCCTACTATCTCAACATTACAACCAATGTCGCTTCAAGAAGCGGTCAGCGGTTAAAAGAACCAATACAAGTACAATTTCAGTTCTATTAATTAATAATTTTAGAGATTGTAAATTATATGCAAAAAACCGACATTAGATACCTGTCTAATGCCGGTTTATTTTTATAACTGCTTTTTTATTAGTGAGGCAACCTCTTCCTGCTCCTCCTTAGTTGTTTCGTGCGGCTTACTGGCAATCTGTACATCATCGCCCGCATATCTTGGAATCAAATGCACATGAAAATGAAATACCGTCTGTCCCGCCGCCTCTTCATTGTTCTGAAGAATATTAAATCCATCACAATTAAGCGCCTTCTTCATTGCTTTGGACATCTTAACTGCCAAAGGAAATACCTTTGCTGCAAATGCTTCGTCCATTTCATAAGCATTATCATAATGCAGTTTGGGCAAAATCAGCGCATGTCCCCTAGACGCCGGAGAAATGTCCAATATAACCTTAAAATCTTCATCTTCATACACGCTGTTTGACGGAATCTCTCCGCTTGCAATCTTGCAAAAAATACAATCATCCTTAGTCATAAATTAAAACCTCCAAATGTTAGTTATTTAGCCGCCTTGTGACAATTCAAGACTCGCTTGCAAGTCTTGTCGCAAGCTTTATCGCATACTCACAGAGCGTATATCATACAGTATACCCTCGATTTATATCCGTATCAACTGACGTTTCATTAAGGCTGTTCTTCCCATATGTCAATCCTGCATAAACCTTCTGTGTATTTCCCATAATCGCAGGCTCCTTGTCCTCCTTTTCCAGCTTCTCATATATTGGACGAAGCTTGGCTAAACGCTCTTTAATCTCCGGAAGCCTGTCGCAATTTGAATTAATGCGCGAATCAATCAGCAGCTTATGTATCTGCACAAAATGATTGCCAATAACAGCGCCAACTTTATCCTGATAATTACACCAGTGAATCAGCTCTCCCACATAACGCTCCGCCTTCTTACACTCGCAGATATACTGCTTAATATCGTCTCCGTCAAATGCTTTTTGGGCTTCTTCAAGCTGGTCGTCTATCAAATCCATCACAATCAATACCAGCTTGGTGGGATTTGCCTGACTAATTCTCAAAGTAAAATCTTTAATCTGTTCCTGCGTCATTTTACATCCTCATTTCCATACCGATACTAGCTCTGTAACAATTGCAAAATAGTTTCCGCCCTTTGATTAGCCTTAGAGAGAATATTGGAGCTTGCCTGCTCTAATACGTTAAGCTCTGTATAGCTTGTCATGGCTTCCGACATATCTGTATCTCCAATTCTTGCAGTAGCGTCTGTCACATTATAAACCTGAACGCTTAAATTATCCTGCGCATAACCAATTCTATTCTCATATGCTCCCAGCTTAGAACGTATCTGGGAAATCTTATCAATTGCATTCTGAACGTCTGTAATTGCATTCTGTGAGCCCTCGTATGTTCTGACATTAGTATAATAAATACCGAGCGTCTCTGTACTGACCTTCTCAAATACAAGCTCCATCATATTGTCCGCCTCGCTGCCAATCTGCATCTGAACAGTAGCGGCGTCTTTTACTTCAGCATTTATCGCACCTTCTGCAGCCGCTCCTGTTTCTGTCTTTATACGCAGCTCGTATCCATTAGTGTCGGTTATGATAATAATATTTCCATCAACGCTCATAACTGCATTATCAGAAAATCCCTCTGGAGTTTTATTAATTGTTGCCTTAACGTCAACACCTTTACTACTATAGGTAGCGCCGGCATTTTTTACATCAATATGGGCTTTTTCACCATACTCCATTGTTGTCATTGTAATATTGGTACCACCATTTTGTACCATCTCTATATTACAGCGGTCGCATACGGTCTGAATCTTTTCAAAAGCTGAAAGGTCGTTAATCTCGTCTTGAGTAATAGTAATCAGTTCCCCGTTTATATTCATCTCACCGGCTGTTATGTTAAATGTCACAGTTGCCTTTTGAGGATCGGAAGTAACGTTTAATTCATAGGTGCCGGGATAAACGGTTGTAGACATGCTCAAAATGCTTGAATGCTTTGCAAATTCTCCGGCAGAAGCTCCGGTTGTAGTCGCAACATAAGCAGTTCTTTCAGAATCTCCATTAAGCAATGTACGCCCATTGTAATCCGTAGTTTCCGCAACTCGGTCTATCTCATCTTTTAACTGGTCTATTTCGTCCTGAATCTTATCTCTGTCATCAGGAGTATTTGTATCATTAGCCGACTGTACTGACAGTTCATTAATTCGCTGCAGCATAGACTGAATCTCTGTCAATGCGCCCTCTGCGGTATTGATAGCGGATATTCCGTCTCCGGCATTGGAATCTGCCTGATTAAGCCCCCTAATCTGTGTATTCAATCTTCTTAAAATAGCATATCCTGCCGGATCATCTTTAGCTCCATTAATCTTGTATCC
>CANQSN010000045.1 GCA_947626505.1 uncultured Lachnospiraceae bacterium | reverse complement strand
GGTGAGTTTAGGGAGCGATATAAGGGAAAAAGCTATGATTTAGTTCAGGACTTATTTTTCACATTGAATTCAATGGGAGTGAAGGCGTCTTATGTTTCATTTTCCAGTAAGGCGGCTCCTAAAATAAAGGTGTCTAACGAATTAGAGGATAGTACAAGTGAGTATGAATGCTATGCTATAATTGTTGTTGGAATTAAGGTAATAGATTTACTGCATTCCAATAATGCCATTGATTTAAAATATTACATTGACGAACTGAAAAGACTGAATGTTGGCGGTGTTAAGGTTAGAGCGGATATGTCGTTTCTGGTGGATACTGACACAGGTTATCAGACAACTGTGAATACGATTTCAGACCTAGAAGGGTATTATGATGATATGCTGATACAATCTATACAGTCTGATGATTTTGAATGGTGATGTATGCTGGAGGAGATATTATATGACATATTGTATCAGTGATATACATGGACATTTTGATGCATTTACAAAAATGCTCAGGATGATAGAGTATGACAGCAAAAGAGACGAGCTTTATTTGCTGGGGGATTATGTGGACTGGGGCAGCCAAAGCGCAGAAATGTTGGAATATGTGATGGAGCTTGATAAAGAGGAAAATGTGCATGTGCTGCTGGGAAACCATGACCTTATGATGTTAGAATGTCTTGAAATATATATGGAGGAGGGCGAGCATACAGCAAAGCTTTACTGCCGGAACTGGATATATAATAACGGAGGTAACGCTACATTTAAACAACTTCTTTCATGGAGTGAGGAAAGGTTAGACGAGCTTATAAGGTGGCTTAGAAATCTTCCATACAGGTATGATATCATATTGGGAGAGGAGCATATAACTCTTGTTCATTCATTCCCTGCTAAGGTAGTTGAGAGGACTCACCCTAATTATCCCTATTATCAGGAACAGGCAGTATGGAACAGGGATTTTGCAGAATACGGTTATTATGATTGTAGTGAGCCGCTAATGGAGAAATATTGTCCGGACACAGATGTGCTTGTATTTGGACATACAATATCTGAGGAAATGAGGGATGACCATCTTTCAATCTGGAAGCGCGGCAATTGTTATGACATTGACTGCGGCGCAAAGCTGTTAGGAATGCGAGGGTATGATAAGGTAAGGCTTGCCAGCCTTAGGCTTGAGGATAAGAAGGAATATTATTTAGGGGAATAATAAATAGTGTTTCAAATAATAGTATTTCTTCTTTAAATATGTCGAACCCTTCACATAATCCTGTATATAATATAATGATAAGCAGGCTGAGCAAAAGAATTTGCTGAACTGCAACAGGATTATGATGCAGGGCGTCATTAATCTATTATATCGAATAAGTAAGGGCATATAATAGTCATGGAAATATGGATGGGAATATGTATTCCGTTTTTAGGAACGATAATCGGCGCTGCCATGGTATTATTTATGAAAAATCAATATCATAAAAATATGGAGGCGTTGATGCTTTCATTTGCTTCAGGAGTGATGATTGCAGCGGCGGTTTGGTCGCTTCTGCTTCCTTCTATAGAAATGGCAGAGAGGCAGGGCGTGGCAGAGTGGTTTCCGGCAGCCGGTGGTTTTGTTTTAGGAAATTTGTTTTTATTGTTGTTAGATAGAGTTTTGCCTCCAATGCAGGGGAAATGTGTCTGCTCAAATAATGATAAAGAAAAACCTCCTGTTTATAAAGATATATCAAAAGAAAATGCAATGCTGACATTTGCAGTGACTATGCATAATATTCCGGAAGGCATGGCAGTTGGAGTGGCATTTGCAAGTACCTTGTATGGAGAGGGGAGTGTTACCGCAGCTATTACCTTGGCAATAGGAATTGCAGTTCAGAATATTCCTGAGGGAGCTATTATATCTATGCCGATAAAAAGTGAGGGAATATCGAGATGTAAGGCGTTTTTAACAGGGGCGGCCTCTGGTATTGTTGAGCCTTTAGCTGCAGCATTAACCCTTCTGCTTACAGGGGTTGTGGTTGTTGCGCTGCCATATCTGTTAGCCTTTGCAGCAGGAGCAATGATTTATGTAGTAGTAAATGAATTGATTCCTCCGGCTCATCAGGAAGGACAGAAAAAAGTAGTAACAATAGGAGTTACTATAGGATTTGTATTAATGATGCTGCTTGATATCGCATTAGGATGAACAATAAGAATATGGGAAAGCCGCCATGTCTGGCGGCTTTTAAAGTTATATAACTATAATATGCGCATAGTTTGTATCCTTTGCTAAATCCATAACCCGTCCGGATGAAATTTCTACCACCTTAGGCCTTAAAATACAATCCGTATTGTTCTTTACAACTTTGGCGCGTTCACCGTTACTTAAGTAGACAGTACAGCCAACAGGATAAAGTATGATACTATCAAGAAAGCTTTTCACAATATCAACATCAAGCTCCGTAGTCATAGACATAATCATTTCCACAGCATCCCTTTGGGAAAATGGCTCCTTGTAGGGGCGTTTTGTAACCAGTGCATCATAAATATCGGCTACAGAAAGAATCTTTGCATATGTGTTAATCTTGTCGGAGGACAGTCCCAGCGGATAACCTTTTCCATTGATTTTTTCATGGTGCTGTAACACTCCAAGCTTTATATCTTCTTTAATATCTGTTTTATCCTTTAGAATCTGATAACCAAACAGAGTATGCTGCTTCATCAAGGCAAATTCATTATCATCAAGCTTGCCGGGTTTATTCAAAACCTCGTTTGGAATCTTAGACTTGCCCACGTCATGCAAAAGGCCTGTAACGCCAATGTCAAAAATCTCACTTTCGGAAAGTCCGTGCTTTCTGGCAATTACCATAGCCATAGTAGCTACATCTACACTGTGCTTGAATGTATATTCATCACTGACCTTAAGGGTGCTGATATCGACAGCAATAGCATCATTATCAAGTATGGCAGTCATTAAGTCGTTTGCAATGTTGTTGGTGGCTGTAGTAAAATTAGGGGCTTCCGTATTACTGTATAAATATTGTATACCCTCAGAAACCCTTTCCTTTACGCTCTCAGAAAGCTGTACTTTTTTTGGATCTTCAATTTTTAATTTCTGAATCTTTTCCTGTGTTTCAATGGGAATATTGTCATCCTCAGCGTCGTCCTCGCCCTCGCTGGTATAAATTCCACCGACGCCGCGTTTAATCAGAGAATCAATCATAAAATCGTCAAGATACGTACCCTTTGCAATCAAAGTACGTCCCGTATGGTCTATGACGTTCTGGTCGATGCGCATCCCCTCTTTTAAAGACCGTATTCTCATGTACTTTCTTTTTTTCAAATGTATCACAACCCAATCTATAATGATGTTTACTATTGTTATCGGTAATAATAATTAAAATATTAATGTATTAATAATATTATAATAATAAACTTTTTTGCCTATTTAAATTAGTTTAACATGATTTAACAGTAATTTCTATAACTATTTGTAAAACTGTATATAAAATAATTTTGCTATTGAAAGTGTAAAGACAGTAGGTTATAATATTTACCGAGGCAGATTTGCCTAAAATTAATATAACTTTTCAGGGCAGGGAGCATTTCCCGACCGGCGGTAAAGTCCGCGAGCGATAGGCTGAATTGGTGAGATTCCAATACCGACAGTATAGTCTGGATGAGAGAAAAGGAGAATTATGGCAGTTGCTTCCATCATAAGATGATAGAAGACTTCCATTTGATAGACGCTTTATAAAGATGCGAAAATGCCCTGGGATATCCCGGGGTTTTTATATTTTATAGACTCAAATTTATGGAGAGAGATATGGAGAATTTTAAAGAAAATGAGCAGTATATGAAAAGAGCTCTGGAGCTGGCTGCAAAGGGTATGGGGTACACGTCCCCCAATCCTATGGTGGGCTGTGTGGTGGTGAAGAATGGCAGGATTATAAGCGAGGGGTATCATGAGAGATTTGGAGGTTATCATGCGGAGCGGAACGCCCTGATTAATTGCAATGAGGACACAAGGGGGGCGATTCTCTATGTGACCTTAGAACCCTGCTGCCATTATGGCAAGACGCCTCCCTGTACAGAGATTATTATTGAAAAGGGGATTAAAAAGGTTGTCATTGGAGCTATGGATTCCAATCCCTTAGTAGCGGGCAAGGGCGTGGAGCAGCTTAAGGCGGCAGGAATAATAGTGGAAACGGGCATTCTTGAAAATGAGTGCAAAGAGCTTAACGAAGTATTTTTCCACTATATGGAAAGTAAAATGCCCTTTGTCGCCATGAAGTACGCCATGACACTGGATGGCAAGATTGCCTGTGAGAATGGCGATTCAAAGTGGGTGACAAATGATATTTCAAGAGAATATGTACAGCAGCTTAGGAAACGTTATACAGGCATTATGGTGGGGATTGAGACTGTTCTTAAGGATGATCCTCTTTTGACCTGCCGCATTGAGCCTCGGTGCAGTCCGGTGCGAATTGTGTGTGACAGTAGTTTACGAATCCCCATTAACAGCAGACTGGTGAAGACTGCCAGAGAGACAGATACCATAGTTGCCTATGTGGAAAATGCATTAGATGAAAGCCATACGCCAAATAAAGCCGGCGAAATAATAGAATATGATGTACAGCATAAAATTAATACACTTGAGGAAGCGGGAGTTAAGCTTATAGCCTGTCCTGACAGAGAAGGCCATGTAGACCTTAAGGAGCTGCTTAAAATGTTGGCGGCACAGGGAATTGACAGCATTTTGCTGGAGGGAGGGGGGATTCTAAACTCCGGAATGCTTAAGGAACATTTAGTGAATCGGGTGTATGCATTTATTGCACCTAAGCTTGTTGGCGGTCAGAATGCAAAGTCGCCGGTTTCGGGTTATGGGGTGGAGTATATGGCAGATGCATATAAACTTAATGAGCCTTCCATAATAAGGTTTAAGGAGGATATTATGATTACTGCTTTAATGGAATAATGGGATTATGGAATAATATTCATATACCAATTAGAAGGAGCTGGTTAAGCTGTGTTTACAGGAATCATAGAGGAAATGGGAAAAATTAAGGGGATAAAAAGGGGAACAAGGTCGGCTGTGTTTGAGATATATGCGGATTTAGTGCTTGATGGCGCCACAAGTGTGGGAGACAGCATTGCCCTAAATGGAGTTTGTTTAACAGTAACCGGAATTTCACACAAAGCATATACTGTGGATGTAATGAATGAGACATTAAAGCGTAGCAATTTAGGAAATCTTAAGGTGGGCAGTCATGTAAATCTTGAGCGGGCAATGCCTGCCAATGGACGTTTTGGGGGACATATAGTAAGCGGACACATTGATGGGTGTGGAACCATTTATGCGGTGAAGGAGGAGGAAAATGCAGTATGGTACACAGTGAATACGCCAAGTCATTTGATGAAATATATTGTAGAAAAGGGTTCTGTTGCAATAGATGGTATAAGCCTTACTGTGGCTTATGTGGGAGATAATTGGTTTCAGGTGTCTACTATTCCCCACACTCGCAGGATAACAACGCTTTCAGAAAGGGTAAAGGGCGATACAGTAAATTTGGAGTGTGATATATTAGGTAAATATGTGGAAAATATGCTTTTTGCCAAGGAAAGTAAAGAAAATAGTACAAATATTAGTAAAAGCTTTCTGGCTGAAAACGGGTATTTATAAGATGGGAGAAGACTCCCGCCTTTATAGGTGAGTAACTAAAAGACTTACAAACAAGTCTTGAAAGAATGTTTTCAGATAATAAAAAGAGAAGGGATCTGGTAAGAATGTCAGAACAAATAGGAAGTATTGAGGAGGCTCTTAAGGATTTAAAGGAAGGGAAGGTAATTCTTGTAATTGACGATCCTGACAGGGAAAATGAGGGTGATTTAATCTGTGCGGCAGAATTTGCTTCACAGAAGAATGTCAATTTTATGGCAAGCGATGCAAAAGGGCTTATATGTATGCCTATGAGCCATGCACTGTGTGAAAAGCTGGGACTGCCTCAGATGGTAGAGGAGAATACGGACAATCACAGTACAGCATTTACCGTATCAATAGACCATGTAGACACAACAACAGGAATCTCAGCTAAGGAGCGTTCTATCACTGCAATGAAGGCAGTTCTTGATGGGGCAAGGCCGGAAGATTTCAGGCGTCCGGGACATATGTTTCCGCTGGAGGCAAGAGAAGGAGGTGTGCTTAAGAGGGCCGGTCATACAGAGGCTACAGTGGATTTGATGAGGCTTGCCGGACTTAAGGAGTGCGGCCTTTGTTGTGAGATTATGCGTGAAGACGGTACTATGATGCGTACAACTGAGCTTTTAGAATTTGCAAAAAAGCATAATCTTACAGTAATTACAATTGCAGATTTGATTGCATACCGTCTTCAAAGCGAGAGCCTTATAAAGAGGGAGGCGGTGGCCAAAATGCCCACAAAATACGGAGAATTTCAGATTTATGGTTATGTGAACAAATTGAATGGGGAGCATCATATCGCACTTACAATGGGTGATGTTTCTGATGGCGAGCCGGTGCTTTGCAGGGTACATTCCGAGTGCTTAACCGGCGATGTATTTGGCTCAAAGAGATGCGACTGTGGAGAACAGCTTGACAGAGCAATGGAAATGATTGCAGAGGAAGGCAGAGGAATTCTTCTTTATATGCGTCAGGAAGGCAGAGGAATCGGCCTTATAAATAAGCTTAAAGCATATGAGCTTCAGGAACAGGGCTTTGATACAGTGGAGGCAAATGTAAAGCTTGGCTTTGCGCCTGATCTTCGGGAGTATGGTATTGGAGCGCAGATTTTATATGATTTGGGTGCAAAAAGGCTTCGGCTTATGACCAATAATCCAAAGAAAATAAGCGGTTTATCGGGTTATGGGATTACCATTGAGGAAAGGGTACCGATTGAGATTGCAGCTCAGAAATATGATGAATTTTATTTGAAAACAAAGCAGATAAAAATGGAGCATATGACACACTACAAGTAATTAAAAGAAATGGAGGAATGTATCAATGAAAACAATTGAAGGTAATTTATTAGGTGAAGGTTTAAGGATTGGAATGGTGGCAGCTCGTTTTAATGAGTTTATTGTATCTCGCCTTGTGGGTGGGGCGGAGGACGCCTTGGTGCGCCATGGAATTAATGATGAGGATATCACTCTTGCATGGGTGCCGGGGGCGTTTGAGATTCCAATGGTTGCAAAGCAGATGGCAATGTCAGGAAAGTATGATGCAGTGATTTGCCTTGGAGCAGTAATAAGGGGTTCAACAAGCCATTATGATTATGTATGCGCAGAGGTTAGCAAGGGGACTGCAATGGTTGCTATGGAAACAGGAATTCCGACACTGTTCGGCGTACTGACTACGGATACAATTGAGCAGGCTATTGAGCGGGCAGGTACAAAGGCCGGCAATAAAGGCTATGATGTTGCATGTTCTGCAATTGAGATGGCAAATTTAAGAAAACAGTTATAATTTTTCAATTCTGCCATTTAATAGGTAAATTCTGCTTTTTTATATTTTGTTATTGTTAAAAAGATGAAAAAATATTATAATGTTATTTTAGAAGCTGCTATTTCGTTTTATACTGATGACAATGGGATATATCGGTATAAGATTGCAAATGCAGCGAGTAAATAAAATGCCTTTGGGCAGGATATCAGGAGGTTTTTATGAACAAACGAAGAATACGGAATATGGTGGCGGTATTTGCCATGCTGCTTGTGGCAGCTTGCTCCATATCAGTAACAAGAGGAACAGCAGCAGGCTCTATTACAAATTTTGCACAGACTGCTGAAGGAACGACAGCTTCTACAATTGGATTGCGCTGGGATGCATATCCGGACGCTGCAGTATATGTTGTAAAGGATGTGATTACCAATCAGATTTCAGAGAATATTACGACTACTACATATACAGTTCAGAACATAACAACAGCTACTGCATATGTGGTTGGAGCTTATGATGCAAATGGCAATCTTATAGCACAGTCTGCAGTGCTTGCCGCAGTGCCAAACAGGGAAGCGCCAAGCAAGGTGCCATCAACAATAAGCGGATACAGCAGCAGCGGAGCGCTTTTAGTACAATGGTCCGGAGTGGCAGATGCTGACGGTTATGAGGTAGTTGTTTATGATGCAAATGGCAAACAGAAAGCTTCAAAAGAGGTCAGTGCATTTAGTTCCACTGGATATAGCAGATTACAAACGCTGTCATGGGCATTTAACCTTAAAAAGGGTAATGTTTATCAGTGCAGGGTGCGTTCTTTTATAGAGAATTTTGATGAAACAAAGGTGTATGGCGCATGGAGTAAGGTTTCATATGTTGCTACGCCTAAGAAAATGAATTCAAGCCTGCCTAGCAAAAGAGCTATGAAAGTAAAGGTAAAATGGAGTAAGGTTAAGGGTGCAACCGGTTATGCGCTTTATGCGTCTAATAACAAGGATAAAGGATATAAGAAGGTTAAGTCGGTAAAGCCCGGCACAACAAGCATTATGTTCACAAAGGTAAAAGGAAAGAAGCTTGCTTATTATAATACTTATTACTATCAGCTTAAGGTAGCCGCAAAAGTAAAGCTGGATGGAAAGTCTAAAAAAGTAAATATACAAAGCGATTATATTGGCAGCTTTAGAATTACAAAAGTATATTCTTACTAAATAACCAACATTTATAATGATGAAAGCAGCGCATTTTTTTGCGCTGCTTTTATCTTATTTTGCCTGTCTTTTTCTTTAAAAATCATTGACAGATTGCATGGAAAATATTATCATTATAATGTACATTGATTAAATTAAATGAGGAAGGCTGAATAATTATGAAGAAATTGATATTAGTTGTTTCGCCACCGGCTTGTGGTAAAACTTTTATTTCCAAAAAGATTGCAGAAAATGCAAAGCATATGGTATATCTTGACAAAGATACGCTTATTCCATTATCTAAGAAGATTTTTGAGGTGGCTAAGGAAGAATATAACAGAAGCTCTGATTTTTTTGAGGAGTGGATTCGTGATCCTGAATATGATGTTATTTTGGATTTGGCATATGACGCCCTTAGATATGAAGATTATGTATTGGTCAACGCACCATTTACAAGAGAGATTCACAGTGCAGATTATTTGGCAATGCTCCGTAAGAAGCTTAAGTCTGAGCTTGATGCGCAGCTTGTTATTATATGGGTTAAGACTTCTCCGGAAACCTGTCATCAGCGTATGATAGAGCGCGCGTCTGACAGGGATACATGGAAGCTTGAGAATTGGGACGAATATATTTCCAAGATTGATTTTACGATTCCTGACAATCTTTATAATAAGGAATTAGTGGACGAGCTTTTTATATTTAACAATTCTTCAGAGCAGGAATATAAAGTATCCATGAAAGAATTTTTAGACGAATTAGAGGGTTAGTATAGCATTTGGTACATAATAAGAGGTTGGACACGCAGCGTATGGGTACGTTGCGTGTTTCATTTGTCTAAGCGCAAGAAAGGATGGCATGTATGGGACAGGTATTTAAGAACATAATAAAACATTGGCCTTTTGTAATCCTTATTTTTCTTTTTCTGGTAGTTCAGGCGTATTGTGATTTAGCGCTTCCGCAATATACTTCGAGCATAATCGACGTAGGGATACAGGATAGAGGCGTTAAGCATATCCTGCCGGAAGCTATTACCGCTAAAGAATACGAGATGGCAGTTTTATTTATGAATGAAACGGAGAGGGAGCGGTTTGAAGGCTGTTATAAAAAGGAAGGAGAATGTTATAAGCTTAAGGAGAAGGATGAAGATGAGCTTAACCGGTTGGATGAAGAATTGATTATGGCTATTCTTATTGATTATCAGATGGGCTCAGTAGAAGTTTCGTCCTTTAAACAGAGCTTGTGGAATAATGAGCAGGTAAAAAGCGGGCTTTTGGCAGCGGGAATTGACGAAGATGAGTTTTATGCAATGAGCGTTGAAGAGATTGGTAAGCTTTTACACATGGATATAACCTCCTTTGAAAAGAAGGTTGAGGAAAATGGCGAAACAAAGGTGCAGGAATGCGTGGATATGCGCCGGATTTTTAAGTATATGGCAGATTCTGAAATGATGGATGCCAAAGCTATGGATGCTGCAAGAGAGAATTTTCAGAAAATGTCTGAGTCTATTGGGGATTCCACTTTAAAGTCTATGGGAGTAGCATGGGCTTCTGAGAGGGAGGAGGAAGCCGGCGTAGATGTGGATAAGAAGCAGGTAAATTACCTGATTGTTTCCGGCTTTAAAATGCTGCTTTTAGCTCTGCTGATGGGAGTAGTGTCTATTTTTGTAAGTCTTTTTTCGGCCCTTGCAGGCTCAAGAATCGGACGGGATTTAAGGCAGCAGATATATGAAAAGGTAATAAGCTTTTCCGGAGCGGAAATGGATACATTTTCAACTGCTTCACTTATTACAAGAAGCACTAACGATGTACAGCAGATTCAGATGGTGTCAACAATGATGTTAAGAATGGTGCTTTATGCGCCTATTATCGGCGTAGGAGGGGTAATTAAGGTTATTGAAACCGGAGCGGGAATGGGATGGATAATCGCCCTTGCAGTTCTTGTAATCGTAGGACTGGTATTGCTTTTGCTGTCAATTACTATGCCGAAGTTTAAGATTATGCAAAAGTTAATTGACGCAGTTAATCTGGTGTCAAGGGAGATTCTTACAGGACTTAATGTTATTCGTGCATTCGGAAGGGAGAAGCAGGAAGAGGAACGGTTTGATGCAGCAAATAAAGATTTGATGAAAACTCAGCTTTTTACAAATCGTGTTATGAATTTTATGATGCCCGGAATGATGATGGTAATGTATGCTATTAATGTTTTAATTATATGGGTGGCAGCGCACAAAATTGATGATGGAATGCTGCAGGTAGGGGCTATGACTGCATTTATCACATATGCAATGCAGATTGTTATGTCGTTTTTGGTGTTGACAATGATGTCTATTATGTTGCCGAGAGCGGGCGTAGCAGCAGAGAGAATTAAAGAGGTTGTTACTACAGAGATTTCAATAAGAGAGCCGCAGAATCCTAAGAGCATTGAAGGGAATAAGGGAGTGGTAGCATTTGAACATGTAACATTCCGTTATCCGGATGCTAAGGAGGATGTTTTGCATGACATTTCTTTTGTGGCAAAACCGGGGCAGACAACTGCCATTATTGGTAGTACAGGCTGCGGTAAATCTACTTTGGTAAATCTGATTCCAAGACTTTATGATGTTACAAAGGGGCGGATTACTTTAGATGGCGTAGATATTAAAGAATTGTCTATGAAGGAGCTAAGGGGAGAACTTGGATATGTTCCTCAAAAGGCAGTGCTTTTTTCAGGTACTATTGCCAGTAATTTGAAGTTTGGTAATTTAAATGCAAGCGACGAGGAAATGGAAAGGGCGGCGGAGATTGCACAGGCAAAGGATTTTATTGACAGTAAAGAGGAGGGCTATGAAAGCAGTATTTCCCAAGGCGGAAGTAATGTATCCGGCGGACAGAAGCAAAGAATTGCTATTGCCAGAGCCATTGCTAAGAATCCTAGGGTATTTATATTTGACGACAGCTTTTCAGCGCTGGATATGAAGACTGATGCGGCGCTTAGAAAGGCTCTTGCTGATAAGGTGACGGAAAGCACAGTGATTATTGTGGCGCAAAGGATTAGCACGATTATTCATGCAGACCAGATTCTTGTGCTTGATGAGGGAGAGATTGCAGGCTGTGGAACTCATGAAGAACTTTTAAAAAGCTGTGAGGTATATGAACAGATTGCTCGTTCACAGTTGTCAGAGAAGGAGTTAGGATTGTAAGAAGGTGATAATATGAGTAAAGAAGATAGAAATGAAATGCCGGTAAGAATGAGTCCGCCAAGGAGAAGGGGACCGGGGCATGGACCGCGAGGCATGATGCCCGGAGAAAAAGCAAAGGATTTTAAAGGTACGCTTGGGAAATTAATTGAGTATATTGGGAAATATCGTATTGCAATTATTATTGTAATGATATGCGCTATGGCGTCAACAGTATTTAATGTCGTAGGACCGAAGATTATGGGAATGGGCACGACAGCCTTATTTGAGGGGCTGACGAGAAAAATATCCGGTAATGGCGGCTTGGATTTTTCTTACATTGCAAGGATTCTGCTGATTACAATGGGACTCTACGTACTTAGCGCAATATTTAGTTTTGTTCAAGGCTGGGTTATGACAGGGGTAACGCAGAAGCTGTGTTATCGTATGAGGCGGGAGATTTCAGAGAAAATAAACCGTATGCCGATGAAATATTTTGAAAGCCGAACCTATGGAGAAGTATTATCCCGTATTACCAATGATGTGGATACATTGGGAATGGGATTAAATCAAAGTATTACAACGATTATTACAAGCGTAACAACCTTGGCGGGCGTACTGATTATGATGCTTAGTATTTCCCCGTTAATGACATTGATTGCTATTGTAGTGCTGCCGATTTCAGCAACCTTAATGTCCTTGATTGTAAAACGTTCCCAGAAATATTTTAAAACACATCAGGAATATCTTGGACATATAAATGGGCAGATTGAAGAGACATATGGAGGTCATAATATAATAAAGGCATTTAACAAAGAAGAAGAATCGTTAAATACCTTTAAAAAGACAAATGCAGTGCTATATGAGTCCGCATGGAAATCTCAGTTTTTTTCAGGCATGATGATGCCGATTATGGGATTTGTGGGAAATCTCGGATACGTAGGAGTAGCTTTGAGCGGTGGTATTTTGGCCATTCGCGGCGTTATTACCATTGGGGATATTCAGGCGTTTATACAGTATGTTAAACAGTTTACACAGCCGATACAACAGATTGCCCAAGTTATCAACCAAGTGCAGTCAATGGCGGCGGCGGCAGAGCGGGTGTTTGAGCTTTTAGAAGAGGAAGAGGAGGAGCAGCTTTCAGATAATCCGGTAGTGTTAGACCATATCGAGGGTTCAGTGGAGTTCGAGCATGTGAAGTTTGGATATGATAAGGATAAAATCATTATAAATGATTTCAGCGCTATTGTTAAGCCGGGACAAAAGATTGCTATTGTAGGTCCGACAGGCGCAGGAAAAACCACTATGGTGAAGCTGTTAATGCGTTTTTATGATGTAAATGGCGGCGCCATTAAGGTGGACGGGCATAATATTAAAGATTTTAACCGACGGGATTTGAGGGATGCGTTTGGTATGGTGCTGCAGGATACATGGCTTTATAAGGGCAGCATTATGGAGAATATAAGGTATGGGCGTCTTGACGCTACTGATGAAGAAGTTATTGCCGCTGCAAAAGCGGCTCATGCAGACCGTTTTATACGTACTCTTCCAGGAGGGTATGATATGGAGTTGAATGAGGATGCAAGCAATGTGTCCCAGGGACAAAAGCAGTTGCTTACTATTGCGCGCGCAATTTTGGCGGATAATCCGATTCTGATTCTTGACGAAGCCACATCCAGCGTTGATACCCGTACAGAAGTGAGGATTCAGAAGGCTATGGATAACCTTATGGAGGGAAGAACCAGTTTTGTTATTGCCCATCGGTTGTCAACTATAAAGGATGCAGATTTAATACTTGTAATGAAGGATGGGGATATTATTGAGCAGGGAACCCATGAAGAATTGCTTTTGGCAGACGGTTTCTATGCAGATTTATATAACAGCCAGTTTGAGGCGGCATCTTAAAGATAAAAAATAAATAGGAGGCGGAAAAGATGTATAATGTAAAGTCTATGAAAGCAGAAGAATTTATTAATGATGAGGAGATAAAAAGGTGTCTTGCTTATGCGGAAAAAAACAAGTCCAATCGTGAGCTGATTGACAGTATTTTAGAGAAGGCAAGAAAAATGAAGGGAGTTTCCCACGAGGAAGCGCTGGTTTTGCTGGATTGTGATTTGGAGGATAAAAATCAGGAGATTTATGCTCTTGCCAGAGAGATTAAAGAGGAATTTTATGGGAACAGGATTGTGATGTTTGCCCCTCTTTATTTGTCAAACTATTGTGTCAATGGGTGCGAGTATTGTCCGTATCATGCAAAGAATAAACATATCCGCAGAGTAAAGCTTACTCAGGAGCAAATCGTTGCGGAGGTTACAGCTTTACAGGATATGGGACATAAGCGTCTTGCCATTGAGTCGGGCGAGGATCCCGTTAATAATCCAATTGAATATATATTGGAGTGTATTAAGACTATCTACTCTATCAAGCATAAAAATGGAGCAATCCGCAGAGTAAATGTCAATATTGCCGCAACAACAGTGGAGAATTATAAAAAGCTTGCAGACGCAGGAATCGGCACATATATTTTATTTCAGGAAACCTACAACAAGGAGTCTTATGAAAAGCTGCATCCGACAGGGCCTAAGCATGATTATGCATACCATACAGAGGCTATGGACAGGGCTATGGAGGGTGGAATTGATGATGTGGGGCTTGGAGTGTTGTATGGCCTTAATAATTACCGGTATGATTTTGCAGGAATCATTATGCATGCAGAACATTTGGAAGCAGTACATGGGGTAGGGCCGCATACAATCAGCGTGCCGAGAGTTCGTCGGGCAGATGATATTGATCCTGATGTGTTTGATAATGGAATTTCTGATGATTTATTTGCAAAACTTGTGGCGTGCATAAGGATTGCGGTGCCATATACCGGAATGATTGTTTCCACAAGAGAGAGCAAGGAATGCAGGGAGAGAGTGTTAAGCTTGGGTATTTCACAGATTAGCGGAGGTTCCAGGACTTCTGTTGGCGGATATGTTGAGGAGGAAGCAGAGGAGGACAATTCTGCCCAGTTTGATGTGTCAGACAGAAGAACGCTTGACGAGGTTGTAAACTGGCTGATGAGACTTAACTATATACCGAGCTTTTGCACAGCCTGCTACAGGGAGGGAAGGACAGGCGACAGGTTTATGACGCTTCTTAAGAGCAAGCAGATTATTAACTGCTGTCATCCGAATGCACTTATGACTCTTAAGGAATATCTGGAGGATTATGCTTCTGAGGATACAAAGATGATAGGTGAGGAGTTAATAAAGAAGGAGCTTCTTAAAATTACAAATCCCAAGGTGTTGGAGAAGGCGACAGAATATATAGACAATATACATCTTGGAAAGAGGGATTTTCGTTTTTAGTTGAGCAAAACATAAAAATTAAATGAAAATATTACACATTTTTGTATATTTTGCTTTCCTTTTTTTTCATTTTTTTGTATAATGAAAATAGATTGTTGTATTTTTGATGTATAATGCTGCTGTTTTATTGATTTTTGTATTTATTATTTACAATTATCAATGGCAGATAGCATTGTAAAGTTAAGGAGGGATACCTATGGGCATATTGAGCCATGACCAGTGCCAGAAGAATATGCGCAAGATGTGTGAATTTCATAGGGATACAGTCTATTTTTATGGCAATGTGGAACAAGATGTATGGTATGTTGAGCCCAATCAGGTGTTGCCGGATGAACTTCAGCATAAAGATATGAATATATTACAGGCCTTGGCAGAATCGGATTTAGTGGCGGAAGAAGACCGTTTTCGTTATCAGACATATTACCAGAGAGTTGTGCAGGGAACAAAAGAGCCAATTAATATGGAGGAGATGTCTATTAGCTTTCTGTCTAAAACAGCGCAGTCGGAGCGAGAGATGGTACGGGTTGTTTGTTTCTTTAAGATGGATAGTGAGGGAAGGATTAAGGAGATTACAGGGAAGTACAGGCCATTGACAGAACAGGAGAAGATTAATGACCGTATCCTTTCACAGTTTACCAGTGATAAGAATCCTAATTTATTTTTTGACAGGGTGTCAGCATTTATGCATAATTATCCTGATGAACAGAGGTTTGCTTATATACAGTTGGATGTAAATAAATTTAAGCTGATTAATGATACATATGGCAGTGATGTTGGAGACGAGGTGCTTAAGTATATTTCTGATACGCTTAACGTACTGTGTAATGATGAGCAACTGCATATACGTATGGCTTCAGATCAGTATTTGATTGTTATGCCTTATGAATCCAGAGTTCAGGTGTGTGAGTTTATTAACAGCATTGATCCTAAGATTAGCAGATACAATAATATTTCTTATAAGATGACATATGGCGTCAGCGTCAGCGACGAACGACATATGTCCAGCCGCAGCTATTGTGATGAGGCGGGGATTGCAAGAATGTCGATTAAGGGTAATGTGTTGGAGAATATTGCATTTTACCAAGGCGAGCTTAAAAGGTCCCTAAAGAGCAAGGATGCTATTGAACAGGCTGAGGAGGAGGCGCTTGCTAACGGTGAGTTTGTAATGTATTTGCAGCCCAAATATAACTTTGTTGAGGATAATAAGCCGGTAATTATTGGCGCCGAGGCATTGGTTCGATGGAAGCACCCAGAGAAGGGCATTATTCCGCCGGGAGATTTTATTCCATTATTTGAACAGAATGGATTTATTTTGAAGGTTGATGAGTTTATCTGGGAATTTGCCTGCAAGACTATTGCAAGATGGCTTAAGGAAGGTAAAAGGCCTATGCCTATTTCTATCAATATTTCCAGAACATATTTGCAGAAGATTGATGTGGTAGGATACATTTCCAGTTTAATTGATAAGTATCAGATTCCGATTGATTTGCTTCAGTTGGAGATTACAGAAACTATGGAGAATGAGGATACTGTAAGATACATAGATGAGTTTAAGGGCGCCGGATTTACTATGCTTATGGATGATTTTGGCTCCGGTTATTCGTCTCTTAACATGCTTAAGAATACTAAGTTTGATGTAATAAAGATTGACAGAGGATTTTTATCTGAATTTTTGGAGAGTAATCGAGGTAAGTCAATTGTATCTCATATTATATCAATGTCGGATGAATTGGGAATGGATACTATAGCGGAGGGAGTGGAGACGAAGGAGCAGGCAGAATTTTTACATGAGAATGGGTGTAATGTGGCTCAAGGTTTCTATTTTTCTAAACCTCTTCCTTTGGAGGAATTTGAGAAGCTTGCATTTGCAGAGGAGAATACATGTTGCGGGTAGTTAGTAGTTAATGGAATTATATATTATATGGGATATTACTCGCCGCCTTTATGGGCGGCGAGTAATAAATTTGTATGAATAAAAAAGTAACTGCATTATGCCTTTTAGTTACTACAAACGTTATAAAAAACTAAATACGAGAACAAAATTATGACACCATAAATATTATAAAATTACCAGTAAATACATAAAAAATCTAATAAAAAGAGAAATTACGACAAAATTATGCGGGAAATAGAGCGCTTTAGTTATGATTCGAACATTAGTTTCATATGTACAATAATTGATTTTTATTGTATACTTGTTTTTGCAAATGATTATATATATAATTATTATTGTAAAATTTAATATTCTGCATAAAAGAGGGGGACTATTGTCAGCGGCGTACATATTTTTATTATGCAGGAAATACAAAGTAAAAGAGAATGCTTTATGAATAATATAAAAAAGATTAATAAATTTAAGAATAAAGTGTGGCTTGCATCCCCTACTATGCATGGAGAGGAATTGCAATATGTTACAGAGGCTTATAATACAAACTGGATGTCTACGGTAGGCGCCAATATCAATGAGGTTGAGCGTATTGCCTGTGAGAAGACAGGCTGCCATTATGCGGTTGCACTTTCTTCCGGAACTGCTGCTTTACATATGGCAGTTAAGCTGGCAGGGATAAAAAAAGGAGATAAGGTATTTTGCTCTGACATGACATTTGACGCAACAGTGAATCCGGTTGTATATGAGGGTGGAGAACCAATTTTTATTGATACAGAATATGATACATGGAATATGGATCCTGTTGCATTGGAAAAAGGATTTGAGATTTATCCAGAGGTTCGGGTTGTTGTACTTGCTAATTTATATGGAACGCCGGGTAAGTTGGATGAATTAAAAGCAATTTGTGATAAGCATGGCGCAGTATTGGTTGAAGATGCAGCGGAGTCTCTAGGCGCAGCTTATAAGGGGATACAGACGGGTACTTTTGGCGACTATAATGTTATTTCCTTTAATGGGAATAAGATTATTACAGGTTCTTCAGGAGGAATGTTACTGACAAATGATGGGGAAGCGGCAAAAAAAGTTAAGAAATGGTCTACGCAGGCGAGGGAAGCCGCACCATGGTATCAGCATGAGGAAATTGGTTATAATTATCGTATGAGTAATGTCATAGCAGGAGTGGTAAGGGGACAATTTCCTTATTTAGATGAGCATATTGAAGGTAAAAAAGCAATTTATGAGAGGTATAAAGAGGGCTTTAAAGATTTGCCTGTTTGTATGAATCCTTATGACGCAAAGAATAGCGAACCTAATTTTTGGTTATCCTGTATGCTGATTGAGCCGGAGGCAATGTGTAAGCAGGTTAGGGGAGAACAGGAATATTTATATCTTTCCGAAACAGGAAAGAGCTGCCCTCATGAGATTTTAGATGCTTTGACTAAGGTGAATGCAGAAGGGCGGCCAATATGGAAGCCTATGCATATGCAGCCGCTATATCGTATGAATGGTTTTGTAACAAGAGAGGGAAATGGTCGAGCTAATACTAACGCTTATATAGAAGGGGGAGCAGTTGGTAAAGATGGCAATCCTCTTGATGTTGGTATGGATATTTTTCATAGAGGCTTATGTTTGCCAAGTGATATAAAAATGACAGAAGAAGAACAGGAAATAATTATAGAGATTGTAAAAGCGTGTTTTTAAAATGAGCAGTATTAGGAATGTAATGATAATAAAGAATATATAAATGTAGAAGTTGTCATAGGTTGAATATAAACACATTATTGAGTTTGAATAGGATATTTTTTTAA
>CANQSN010000044.1 GCA_947626505.1 uncultured Lachnospiraceae bacterium | reverse complement strand
TGTCCGGATTAGGATTAGCTAACAGAGCTACACAGTTAGCTGTAAGTACTTATGCGACAGCAACCAAGACAATCTCTCGTATTCATAAGGCTATTGAGACAGTATCTGATCAGAGATCTTACCTCGGTGCATTACAGAATCGTTTGGAGCACACTGTAGCTAACTTGGATAACATTGCTGAGAACTTACAGGATTCTGAGTCTAAGATTCGTGATACTGATATGGCGTCAGAGATGGTTACCTACAGCAAGAACAATATTGTTCAGCAGGCTGCACAGTCTATGCTTGCTCAGGCTAACCAGTCAACTCAGGGTGTATTATCATTACTTCAGTAATCGTCGATTACTTAAGTCATTTAGAGCCGGTCTAACGACCGGCTCTTTTTGTGTAAGTTATTAAAGCTTAGTGAATAACAGATGAATGTATAGCATAAAGTTTACACAGGTGAAAACAGGAAAGGAGTAACAGTAATGTTAGCGACAGTTGATGATATTCTTAATAAAATTGATAGTTTTGTATGGGGCGTTCCTCTTATTGTATTAATTCTTACGGTTGGGATTTATATGACGCTCAGATTAAGGGGACTTCAGATTAGTAAATTGCCTAAAGCATTAAAGTATATGGTGAAGAATGAGGAGAGCGGTACCGGAGAAGTTACTTCATTTGGCGCATTGTGTACTGCTTTATCTGCTACTATAGGAACCGGTAATATTGTCGGAGTTGCGACTGCGATTGTGGCGGGCGGTCCGGGCGCTTTGTTCTGGATGTGGATTGCGGCATTTTTTGGGATGGCTACTAAGTATTCTGAAGGCGTGCTGGCTATTAAGTATCGTACAATCGATAAGGCAGGACATGTATTGGGAGGTCCTTTTTACTATATAGAAAACGGTATGGGAGAAAAGTTTAAATGGCTGGCTAAGCTTTTTGCATTTTTTGGAGTGAGCGCCGGACTTTTGGGAATAGGCACGATTACACAGATTAACGGAATTACAAGCGCAGTTAATAATTTATTTGATCCTTCTAATGCATGGACTGTTTCAATATTGGGAAGGCCATATTCATGGACTGTTGTAATTAGCGGAGTGTTGCTTACTATTTGTGTAGGTTTGGTTATTATTGGCGGTATAAAGAGAATTGCCGGTGTTTCACAGGTTGTAGTGCCATTTATGGCTGTTGTTTATATTTTGTTCAGCGTATCTCTGATTGTTATTAATTTTGCTAAGCTTCCGGCAGCATTTTTACTGATTTTTGAGAGTGCGTTTGGAATTAAGGCGGCTGCCGGCGGAGCTCTTGGAAGTATTATCGTTGCTATGCAGAAAGGAATTGCAAGAGGTATTTTTTCTAATGAGGCGGGACTTGGAAGCGCGCCGATTGCCGCTGCAGCGGCGCAGACTAAAGAACCGGTACGTCAGGGATTAGTGTCAATGACGGGAACGTTTATTGATACCATTGTAATTTGTACTATGACGGGATTGGCTATTGTTATTACTGGAGCTTATAATGTGGAAGGCTTGGAGGGCGTAGCGGTTACTACGAGAGCGTTTCAGGATGGGCTGCCATTTGCAAGCAGTGTCAGTTCATTTGTTTTAATGCTTTGCCTTGTGTTCTTTGCTTTTACTACTATTTTGGGATGGGATTACTATTCTGAAAGATGTATGGAGTATTTATGTAACGGTAATAAAAAGGTGGTAAAGGTATATAGATGGTTATATATTTTGGCAGTATTTATAGGCCCGTTTATGACTGTGGCTGCGGTTTGGACGATTGCAGATATTTTTAACGCATTGATGGCGTTACCGAATTTAGTGGCTTTACTTGCGCTTAGCGGCGTTGTGTCAAGAGAAACCAAGTATTATTTTAAGCGTCTTAACGATGGGCGGATTAAAGAATAGTTTTAGGTCTGCTTTAGCAGATACTTTAAATATTAAGAAATGAAGGTATTATGTCGATATATTATAGTAAAGTGTTTTAATTCTAAATATAATATAAGAGAGGATAATAGTACTATGGACAGAGATACAATTATAAAAGAGATTGAGGATGTAACAGAGCTGTTTTACCAGCAGAAGACAAAGGAAGCATATTCAAGATTACAGCCATTGCTTACAGACATCAGTATTTATGTTACAGGTATTCCCTCCGAGGAGAAGCAGGTTGATATATTAGAGAGCTTAAAGGAAGCAATGGGCGCAATGGAACAGCAGGATACTACGCTGTTGGCGGATATATTGCAGTATGATTTGTTAGAAAAGTTATAGGAGAGCGGGAGCATGTCATTTTGGGATAAGAATATAGAGGCGCTTAATAAAACACAGCCGGTATTAGTTAAGAAATTACATGAGCATAAAGACGATATACCTTCAAGTGAAGCGGTTCATACGATTCAGGCAAAGGATGGCAATCAGGCGTTGGTGCTTACGGTTGAAGGTAAGGATTATGTGATGAACAGCCGCTTTCGCCCCATTCAGGAGGCGGTTACTTATGCAGAACAATTTAAGGATATTAAAGATTATTCAGTAGGAATTTTTTTTGGATTTGGTAACGGCATGTTTGCAAGGGAGATTCAAAAATATGGCGATATGCATGTACGTTATGTCTATTACGAGCCAAGCGTGGAATCTTTTCTTTTTGGTATGCATGAGTATGACTGGACGGATATATGGCAGAAGGAAAGAACATTGATTTATGTGGAGGGGATTAATGAAAAGGATATTCGTTTAGACCTTTCATCTTGGATTGACTGGTCTAATATGCCATTATCAGAGATTTATTATCTCCCTAAATACCAAGACATTTTTCCTGAGATTTATAAGAAGTACCTGCAATTGGTCAGGGATGTTTTCATTAGCGCTCATTTGTCCAATAATACGCTTAAGGCTTATTCATACCATTTTCTAAGAAACTCCATATGGAATTTAAGAAGATACTTTTATGCGTCGACTCCGACTGCGATGATAAGATGTTTTCCCAAGGAGCTTCCGGCTATTTTAGTTTCAGCCGGACCGTCCCTGTCTAAAAATATAGACGTTTTAAAAAAGGCTAAAGGGCGCGCGCTTATTATTAGCGTGGATACTGCGCTAAGAAAGCTGTTTTCAGAAGGGATTATTCCGGATATTGCGGTTACGGTTGATCCGGCAAAGTGGTTTTACAAGGAAGAATATGACGAGTACTATAAACAGGTTAGTCTTGTGGCAGACGCTACTTCGTCTGTGGGCGTACAGTTAAATATGAAGCCTTATCGGCTGTTTGTAATAAACAGCAATGATGAAATTGCGGAGTATATTTTTAGAAAGACTAAATATGGTATTCCTTATATGGGAACCGGCGGTTCAGTGGCTAATACAGCGTTTTCTTTAATTGATTATATAGGTATTGAGACTATTATTATGGTGGGGCAGGATCTTGCCTTAACCGGCGGAAAGCGTTACTCGGACAGAGACAGCGACGCTTATAAGGAAGCGATTGAAAAGGGCTTCGATTTATTTAATGTGGAAGGCTATTATGGAGACACTGTAAAAACAAGAGATGATTATCTGGCGTATTTGAAATGGTTTGAAAGTGCAGTCGGACTTTCAAAGATGAAAAATATCATTAATTCTACGGAAGGCGGGGCTATGATTCATGGCATGGTTAATATGCCATTGCAGGAGGCGTTGGATACATATGCCAAGAATGAATATGATATTAAGAAGATTATTGACGATATTCCGTATTCCTTTAATGATGAACAGCGGAAGGATCTTGACGAATACATTCACAGTATGCCTTCAAAGGCTTCTAATTTTTTAAGATTGTTTAAGGAAGGAAAAGAAATTACTAGTCGGGCTATTACGCTTCTTAACAGGGGTAATTATGATATTAAGGAGTATTACAGGATACAAAAGCGAATGAAGGAGATTGATAAACTGGTATCTAACGAGCTGGAATTTATTATGATTAACGATGCGGCTGCCAAAGTGCAGCGTAAGGTGGAGCGGGCGTTAAAAACTAATGCAGATGAGGCGCTTGGCAACGATCTTGATGTGATGAAGAGTATTAATGAGTTATATGGAGCATTTTACGAGGCGGCAAAGGCGATGAAACAGGAAAGCACTAATATGGTGAAAAACTTGGATGAAGAGGGCTGGGTATTATGAATGTATTAGCTATAATTCCTGCCAGAAGCGGCAGTAAAAGCGTACCACATAAGAATATAAGACAGATTGCAGGTAAGCCGATGCTGGCTTATTCCATTGAGCATGCAATAAAATCAAGATATATAAACCGTATAATTGTAAGTACGGATAGTGAAGAATATGCGTCTATTGCAAGAGAGTACGGTGCAGAGACTCCGTTTATAAGACCTGCCGAGTATGCAACGGATACAGCGTTAGACTATGATGTGTTTTGTCACGCCCTTAATTGGCTTAAGGATAAGGAGGGGTATGAAGCAGAGCTGGTTGTTCAGCTTAGGCCAACTTACCCAATACGTAATATAGAAGATATTGATAATATGATAGAACAGATGATATCATGCCCTGACGCCGATTCTATTAGAAGTATTGCTCCGGCTAAGGAGATTCCTTATAAGATGTGGACAAAGGGGGAGAATGGAAGGATTTGTCCGCTTATTACAGATATTTCGGAGTGCTATAACATGCCAAGACAGCAACTGCCGAAGGTGTATTACCAGAATGCATGTATTGACATTTTTCGTCCAAGATGCATATGGGAATATCATTCGATGACCGGAAAGCATATTTTGGGCTATGAGATGGATAAAAATTATGATATTGATACGGAAGAAGAATTTAAAAGGACTTCAACATACCTTAGTTTGATGCAGGGCGGAAAGCGTTTTGTTTTTGATATTGACGGAGTGATTGCAGAGTTTGATGAGAAGCTTGACTATGCAAATGTAAAGCCTAGGACAGATATGGTTAATGTGATAAAAAAGCTTCATGAAGCGGGCAATGAGATTGTACTCCACACTGCAAGGGGCTATGTGACAGGTATTGATTGGAGCGAGGTTACTAAAGAGCAGATGGAACGGTTTGGCGTACCTTATGATGAGATTCATTTTGGTAAGCCGAATGCAGATTATTATGTTGATGATAAGATGATGGATATGGATGCGCTGTTAGAATTGTTTGAAAATGAGGTTTGATTATGGAGGAAGAATTATTCAGGTTAAGCGGCGCAATGCTTAACCGTTCAGAGCTTTTAGCCCAAAGCTGCAGAAAGCAGGATTATGAGGGCGTTAATATTTATTTAAAAGCGATAATTGCAGAATTTGAGAATTATATGTCTAAGGTTATTGCTGTTGGAGAGCAATATAAGGAGCAGTTGAGCTTTCCTGATGCGCAGAGTATGGTTATGACAATTTCACAGATTTTAGAAGCGCAGGAAACAGGCGATTATGTGCTTCAGGCGGATTATATGGAGTTATCTTTAAAACCGTTGGTGTTGGAGGTGCTTAACTGTCTTCGCATTGTAAAGCCCGAAATAGGCACCGCTCTGTCAAATGAGCTGTGCGCTAAGAATCTGTTAGGGGATTCAAAGCTTGCGTCAAGGATTGCCAATGCATCCACATATTCATTGGAGGATACAAGCAGCGGTTTCCCAACTCTTCGCAGAAAGGATGAGAGAGGCTTCTATTATCTTCACAGCAATGTAAACCCAATTATGGAAGCAGACGCTATGGTGAATGATTATTATGAGCCGGCAGAAAGAAAGTATATTGTGATTGGATGCGGCTTGGGATATCATATAAAGCTGCTGCTGCAGAAAAATGATTATATTACGGTAAAGCTTTATGAAGAAGATGCAAATATGATAAAGACTATGTTATCTTATCAGGATTTTAGCGATTATATCAAGCAGGGAAGACTGACAATTATTTATGATACAAAGATGACGTTGATGATGGAGGAGTTAAAGAAAAATGACGATGGAAGAATAGTGATTCATGCGCCATCGCTTAGAAACGGTAAAAGTCCTAAGGTGAAAGAGCATTTGACTCAGTTTTATCATAAGGAGAGCGGAGTAAGGCGTAACCGATATTTACTCGAATCTAATTTTTATCAGAATTACCGGAATTGTACAAGGTATGTAGATGAGCTGGAATCTCAGATAAAGGGTAAAACCGTAATTATTGCTGCAGCGGGACCGTCGTTTACTAAAAATGTGAACGAGCTTAAGAACAGACCTTACGATTCTGTAATTATAGCAGTTTCAACTGTTGCAAAAAAATTGCAGGAGCTTACAATACCGCCGGATTTTGTAGTCCATTCTGATCCCCAGAAAAAGACTTTATCGCATGTTTCGGGGATAAGCGAGGATATTCCGCTTTGCGTGCTTTCTACTGCATATGAAGGCTGCGTAAGAGTTCATACAAAAAATAATTATTTAATTTACCAAAACGGATATGATTTGGCGGAGGAATATGCAGGAAGGCATGGTTATAAGCTGTATGAAACAGGAGGCTCTGTTTCTATGGTGGCGCTGGACATGGCTGTTAGAAATAATGCGGCAAAGGTTATTGTGATGGGACTGGATTTGGCTTATACGGATGGATTAGCCCATGCTAAGGGAGTATCAAGGCAGGCTACAGGGGATTTGTCAAATGCACCTATGGTTGATGGATATAATGGCGGCAAGGTACCAAGCTCCTTAATATTTGCAGATTTTATAAAATGGTTTTCAAATTATGCAAGGATACATGACTGCAATAAATGTCCGCTGATTAATGCAACCGAAGGAGGCGCGGACATTCCGGGGTTTACTAAAATGCCGCTAAAAGAGGCTTTGATAAGTAATTAGCGTTTATTGGTACTATCAATGAGAACCAACCTTTAGAATAAATTTAATTAAGATTACCTATACTAGATAGAAGGCGTTTTTGAGAAGACAGCGTTTTATCAAGTGTAGGTATTTTTTTAGTTTTGCAGCCGGATGGTTAAAAAAGGGTATAATTATAGAATAAACTGATGAAAGCATTTTAAATATTAGGGGTTAGGTATGGGAAAGCAGCGGGAATTATTTGAGGGAATGACAAATGGAAGTATTGGAAAGCAGGTTGTAAGATTAAGCCTTCCGGGGATGTTTGGAGCAGTTGTTGCTTCATTTTGGAACTTGATTGACAGCTTTTATGGCGCGCAGATAGGTGAAGAAGCAGTGGCGGGAATAGGAGCGGTGTTTTTTGTTGTGGCGCTGGTTCAGGCGTTAGGGTATTGGCTGGGCATGGGAGCCGGAAGCATATTGTCAAAGGAATTAGGAAAGCAGGACAAAAAGTCAGCGGGAGAGATGGCTGCATCAGCTATTTTTGCTTCTATTATTTTGGGAATAATATTGACGATAATAGGATTAATTTTTTCAAAGCAGATTTTACAGTTTGCCGGAGTGAGAAAGGAATCATATGAATATGCAATAGTATACTATCGTTATATTGCTATTGGTATTTTGCCCTCGCTGCTTGCCTATGTATTGGGAAATATTTTGCGTTCCATGGGTAAAATGAACTCTGCCTTGTTTGGAACAATGGTTATGATTGCAGTGGATATAATTGCAAACGAGGCGCTTAAAAATTATTTAGGAAAGGATATGAAAAAGCTTGGCTTGTCCGCTCTTATGAGCCAAAGCGCATGTTTTTTTGTATTGTTTATAGCGTTTATATTGGCCGCAAAAAAAATGAAATTAAGTATATTCCCTAAGAAAGAAGAATTAAAGGATAAATTTTTTAAAAAATATAGCAAGCCTGTACTTAACATGATAAAAATGGGAAGTCCTTCACTATTCAGGCAGGGAACGGGAAGCGTTGCGGTGGTAATGTTAAATAAGCTGGCAGGAAATTATTCCACAAATCTGCAGGCGGCTATTTCAGTTTCCTCTAAGCTGTCATTAGTGTTGTTTTCTGTGGCAGTAGGAATTGCACAGGGTATGCAGCCATTGATTGGATACAATTATGGGGCAGGAAAGTGGGAACGCGTTAAAAAAGCATTTTTAACCACTGTTTTATATGGTACAGGCTGTATGATACTTGTGGCTGTGGCAGGGTATTTTTTTTCACCTGTAATGACTTCTTTTTTTGCAGATGATGGCGAGGTGCAAAGGGTTTCTGTTAAGATTTTAAGGTACCAATGCATGGCGTTTCCTTTTGTGCTGTTTGCAAATGCAGTTAATATGCTCTATCAAGCGTTGCAAAAGCCGGTGCAGGCCAGTATTATTGCCTCCTTCAGACAGGGGGTATGTTTTCTTCCGCTGCTGTTTATTTTGAATAATATATGGCAGGAAAAGGGTATTTTTCTTGCGCAGCCTTTATCGGATGTGGTTACATGCATTTTATGCATTCCTTTTGCATTTAACCTGTTTCACAAAAATGATTAAAAAATACAAGTGAAATATGTTGTATCTGATAGTAATTATAAGGTATAATAATATAAATGCGGTAAATTATGCTAATTTATAACAGGAGGGCGGTATATGGCAGGATACCGCAAATGCATAATATAATATTATTACATAGATGGAGGATATCATGAAGGTAAGCGTTATTGTACCATTTAACAAAGGAGTTCATTTTTTAAGGGATTGTTTTGAATCTCTTTCATGTCAGACGTTTAAGGATTTTGAAGTAATTTTTTCAGTAAGCGGTCCTGATAAGGGAGAGGAGGAGTCTTTGCTAAGACTTGTTGCAGAGTACAGTGATAAGCTTAATATTGTACGAATAGATTCAAAAAACGGCGTTGCTTGCGCGCGCAATGCAGCTCTTGACGCAGCTAAAGGGGAGTATGTGTATTTTTTAGATGCGGATGATTATTTGGAGGAGGATACGCTTAAGCTTCAGTTGGAAACTTTGGAAAACAGCGATATAGCGGATTTTACATTTGCAAGATGGGTAGGAAGCTGGAACCAGTACAAGGTATATAAAGAGGTATTAAAGGAAAATAAAGAGATGCTTGAGAGTGCAGATGAGTCAGACCAGAACGAGGTTCAGGATACTGTACGGAACGTTGAAGAGATTTGTAAGGACAGGCATTATTTTTTGTATCCCAAATACCATAAAGGAGTAGAGCCTGATTCATTGAAGGGGGAATTAAGACGAGAGCAGCAGTATCAGCAGGGAGCGGCTTATGTGCTGCTTTGCCGCTCAGGGGGAATCAAGAAGATTTCGTGCCTTAGTTTTCTTATAAAGCGGGAATTTATAGAGAAACATAATATTCGTTTTGACGAGAACAGCTACTTATATGCAGATTTGTCGTTTGTGGTTCAACTGATTGATAAGGGGGCTGTAGGCGTTAGGGAGATAAAAGCAATTTATGTAAAGCACCGCCACAATGATCCGGTCAATTTTCCGGCAGTAAATCAGATTAAAGATGAAAAGCGTTTTGATTATCATGCAAATGCATATTTACGGGCAAAGAAGCTGATTTCTGAAGACGGAGTCGCCAGATTTTATCTCGATGAAGTGATACTTAATTATTATTGTCACTATTTTACAAAAAAAATGCGCAGGAGCCAGTACGATTATTGGCGAAAAGAGAGATTTCAGGTGATGCATGATTTGGTTAAGGAATGTTTGCCGGAGGTCAGAAGAAGATACAGGGGTAATGACCGCGTTATGATTAAGGCGGCTATAGAGCTTGATGAAAAGGCGGCTATAGGCGCTGTCAGCAGGGTTTTGGCAGTTAAGAAGTTTATTAATATTTTTAAGAAGAAACATACTATTCCAAGATATTTGTATTATAATTATTTCACAAAGAAGCCGGTTAAGGAGGACACAATACTATTCGAGACATTTTTTGGCAAATCCTACTCGGATAGTCCTAAGTATATTTATGAGTATATTGTGAAACATTATCCCGATAAGTATAAGTGCGTATGGTCTGTGGCAAATAATAAGATAAAGGTACCTTATGGTGCAAAGAGAGTAAGACGTTATGGCATTATGTATTTCTATTATTTGGCAAGGGCGAAATATCAGGTATTTAATGTCCGCCAGCCTAAGGGATACCGTAAAAATGAAGGAACCGTATTTTTGGAGTGCTGGCATGGAACGCCTCTAAAGCGTCTGGTATTTGATCAGGAGGAGGTTTGCGGAGCTGATCCTCGGTACAAATCTCATTTTTATAAGCATGTACTGGATTGGGATTATCTTATTTCCCCCAATAATTTTTCCACTGAAAAGTTTCACAGCGCTTTCAGGATTGATAAAGAAAAAATTATTACCTGCGGTTATCCGAGGAATGATTTGCTTTACAATCAAAATAATGAAAAAGATATTAAAAGACTTAAAAAGGGTATTGGTATTCCGGAAGATAAAAAGGTTATTTTATATGCTCCTACATGGAGAGATGATGATTATATGGAGGCGGGAAAGTATAATTTTAAGCTTAGGTTAGACCTTGACGATATGAAAAAACGTCTTTCAGACGAATATGTTGTGGTGCTTAGAATGCATTACTACATTGCAAGCCAGATGGATATTTCAGACTACAAGGGATTCGCTTTTGACGCAAGCAGCTATAATGATATTGGGGAGCTTTACCTGATTTCCGATATTTTGATTACAGATTATTCTTCTGTATTTTTCGACTATGGTAATTTAAAGAGGCCGGTACTGTTTTTTACGTATGATTTAGAGAAATACAGAGACATGTTAAGAGGCTTCTATCTCGATATTGAAAATGATGTTCCGGGGCCTTTGTTATATACTTCTAAGGAGGTAACGGATGCGATAGAGCATATTGATAAGATTGAAGAGGAGTATAGCGAGTGTTATGACGCTTTTTATGAGCGCTTTTGCAGTGTTGACGATGGACATGCAGCAGAGCGTATTTGCAAAAAAGTTTTTGGAAAGCCAACAAAATAGTATATCAGACGGTATATGACTGTGAGTAATAAATTTGAATTACCTAGCGGGCTGCAACATAGTTTGCAGCCTTTTTTTAGAAAAAATATAGAAAGGAACATTTGTTTGTGATATACCAACATTTGAATGTATAGATTAGAAAAGGAGTAGCGATATATGAGTAAAACATATGATGCTGATAATATTACAGTATTGGAGGGTCTTGAGGCTGTCCGTAAACGTCCGGGTATGTATATTGGTTCTACCGGAAGAAAGGGACTTAACCATCTTGTATATGAGATTGTGGATAATTCAGTTGATGAGCATTTGGCAGGATATTGCGATAAGATTGAAGTGTTTTTGGAAAAGGATGGTTCTGCCATTATAAGAGATAATGGCCGCGGTATTCCTGTGGGAATGCATGAGAAGGGAGTTTCTGCTGAAAGGCTTGTATTTACTACATTGCATGCAGGCGGAAAGTTTGACAATGATGCATATAAGACCAGCGGCGGATTGCATGGAGTGGGTTCTTCTGTAGTGAATGCACTCTCGTCATGGCTAGAGGTCAAGGTAAGCAGAGAAGGCGCGGTGCATTATGACAGATACGAGCAGGGACGTCCTGTAGTGGAGCTTAACGAGGGGCTGCTTCCGGTAATTAAGAATACTAAAGCTACAGGAACCTGTATTCAGTTTATGCCGGATGGAGAGATATTTGACAGAACGGATTTTTCAGGGGAGGATATAAAAAGCCGGCTGCACGAGACTGCATATTTAAATCCTAATCTTACTATTATATTTGAGGACAGACGTAAGGAGGAAGTAAAACGTCAGGAATTTCATGAGCCGGAGGGGATTGTTGGGTTTATAAGGGATCTTAACAGGAAGTCGGAGACTCTTCATGATACGGTGTATCTGTCGGGAGAGTCGGATGGTATTGAGGTGGAGTGCGCGTTTCAGTATATAAATGAGTTCCATGAAAATGTACTGGGCTTCTGCAATAATATTTTCAATGCAGAGGGCGGCACCCATTTGACAGGATTTAAGACAATATTTACTACTATTATGAATAATTATGCAAGGGAGCTGGGAGTATTAAAGGAGAAGGACGCCAATTTTACGGGAACAGATATAAGAAATGGAATGACTGCTGTTATTTCCATGAAGCATCCGGAGCCGAGGTTTGAAGGACAAACAAAGACAAAGCTTGATAATCCGGATGCAGCTAAAGTGGCTTCTAAGGTGCTCGGTGAAGAACTCACTCTTTATTTTGACCGTAATATTGAGGTGCTTAAGACAGTGTTGTCTTCTGCAGAGAAGGCTGCTAAGATTCGTAAGACTGAGGAGAGGGCAAAGACAAATATGCTGACTAAGCCAAAGTTTTCTTTTGATTCCAATGGAAAGCTGGCTAACTGCCAGAGCCGCAATGCAAAGGAGTGCGAGATTTTTATTGTGGAGGGAGATTCAGCGGGGGGTTCTGCTAAGATGGCAAGGGACCGTATGTATCAGGCAATTATGCCAATCAGGGGAAAGATTTTAAATGTGGAGAAGGCAACCATTGATAAGGTGCTTGCAAATGCAGAAATTAAAACGATGATTAATGCATTTGGCTGCGGATTTTCCGAGGGCTATGGCAACGACTTTGATATTACAAAGCTAAGATATGATAAGATTGTTATTATGACAGATGCGGATGTAGATGGCTCGCATATTTGCACTTTGCTGTTGACATTGTTTTATAGATTTATGCCTGAGCTTATATATGAAGGACACATATATGTGGCAATGCCGCCGCTTTATAAAGCAACGCCAAGCCGCGGAAAGGAAGAGTATTTGTATGACGATAAAGCATTAGAGAGATACCGTAAAAATCATAAGGGTTTTACATTGCAGCGATATAAGGGACTTGGTGAGATGGATGCAGAACAACTATGGGAAACAACGCTTGATCCTAAGCGGCGCTTGTTAAAGCGCATAGAGATTGAGGACGCAAGGATGGCGTCTGATACTACAGCTTTGTTAATGGGTAATGACGTACCGCCGCGAAAGGCGTTTATATACGAACATGCTTCTGATGCAGAGCTGGATGTATAAAACAAGGATTATAATATTATTTATAGATAGAAGGAGAGCATATGAATACTACTGAAGAACGAATTGTAAAGTCAGAATATTCTGAATTAATGGAAAAATCATATATAGACTATGCTATGAGCGTTATTGTGGCTAGAGCTTTGCCGGACGCCAGAGATGGCTTAAAGCCTGTGCAGCGGCGCGTATTATATGATATGAAGGAGCTTGGAACAAGCTACGATAAACCGTATCGTAAGTGCGCCCGCATTGTTGGAGATACAATGGGTAAATATCACCCTCATGGAGACAGCTCCATTTATGAGTCTCTTGTAGTAATGTCCCAAGATTTTAAGAAGGGACAGCCTTTAGTGGACGGGCATGGTAATTTTGGCTCAATTGAGGGTGACGGCGCCGCTGCTATGCGTTATACAGAGGCGAGACTTACAAAGCTGGCGCAGGAATATTATCTGGGAGATTTGGATAAGGATGTAGTAAATTTTGTCCCGAATTTTGACGAGACAGAAAAGGAGCCTGAGGTGCTTCCTGTCAGAGTGCCGAACTTGTTGATTAATGGCGCAGAGGGCATTGCAGTCGGTATGACTACCAGTATACCTACGCATAATCTTGCCGAAGTTATCGAAGCAGTAAAGGCTACTATAAAGAATCCTGATATTACGCTGGATAAGCTGCTGCAATTTGTAAAAGGGCCGGATTTCCCTACGGGCGGAGTTGTAATCAATCAGGCGGAGCTTTATGAGATTTACCGCACAGGAATGGGCAAGATTAAGTTAAGAGGTAAGGTGGAGATTGAGAAGCTTAAGGGCGGCAAGGAACAGATTGTAATTACAGAGATTCCATATACTATGATTGGCGCCGGAATAGGAAAGTTTTTGCAGGATGTGGCGGCATTGGCAGAGTCTAAAAAGACCAATGATATTGCCGACATTTCCAATATGTCTTCCAAGGAGGGAATCCGCATTGTTATTGAACTTAAGAAGGGGGCAGACGCAGAAAATATTGTCAATCTCTTATATAAAAAGACAAAGCTTGAAGATACTTTTGGAGTTAATATGCTGGCAGTGTCAGACTTAAAACCGGAGACAATGGGATTAAAATCAATTATTGATCACCATATAGATTTCCAGTTTGAAATTTGTACAAGAAAGTATAAGAACCTGCTTGAAAAAGAGCAGGCAAAGAGCGAAGTACAGGAGGGACTGATTAAGGCATGCGACTGTATTGATCTGATTATTGAGATTTTAAGGGGAAGCAAAAATAAGGAGCAGGTTAAGAAATGTCTGGTTAATGGAGAAACAGAAGGAATTCAGTTTAAATCAGCGAAGTCAAAGAAGGAGGCGGAAAAGCTATTATTTACGGAAAAGCAGGCAGACGCCATTTTGGAGATGCGGCTGTATCGGTTGATTGGTTTGGAAATTGAGGCATTGCAGAAGGAGCATGAGACTACTCTTAAGAATATTGCAGATTACGAGGATATTCTTAATAATTATGATTCAATGGCAAGGGTAATTATAAAGGATTTGGATAAGATAAAAAAGGAATATGGCAGAGATAGAAGAACATTAATTGAAAATGCGGAAGCGGCAGAGATTAAGGAAGAACCAATTAAAGAAACCGCAGTTTGCGTGCTGATTGACCGTTTTGGATATGCAAGAGCTGTTGAGCAGGGAGTATACGAAAAGAATCAGGATGCGGCTAATGAGGAAAACCGTTATATTATTAAATGTATGAATACTGATAAGCTTTGTGTATTTACAGATACGGGGAAACAGCATTTGATAAAGATTGCAGACCTGCCCTGCGGAAAGTTCAGGGATAAGGGAGTACCTATTGATAATGTCAGCGCATATAATTCTGCAAAGGAACAGATAGTAAACATTGAAGCGTTAAATGAACTGATAAATTCAAAACTTCTGTTTGCCACAAGAGGCGGCATGATGAAGATAGTTAATGGAGCGGAATTTGATGTAAGCCGCCGGATGATTGCGGCTACCAAGCTGCAGGAGGATGATAAAGTTGTATGCGTTGCAAGAATTAGGCAGGAAGAACAGGTTGTGTTGGAGACTGAACAGGGGATTTTTCTTAGGTTTTTACTGGACGAGATACCGGAAAAGAAAAAAGGAGCTGTGGGAGTTATTGGTATCCGCATGAATCCAAAGGATTCGGTGAATAAAGTGCATGTTATTAGCGGCGGAGAAGATTCTATTACATTATATCAGGAGAAGGAGATTCATCTTAACCGGCTGAAGATTTCAAGACGCGGAAGTAAAGGGACAAAGGCAAGAATATAAAAATAAAAAATCACCGGTTATCCGGTGATTTTTGTTTATATATAGTAATTATATAACATTCCACTGTAAATAGATGGCACATAAGGATTGGCAAATGTATGCCCGGGATTCGGATAAGTTACAACAGTCTTATCAACATAATTCATAGGGTCAAGACTTATATCCATTGTCTTTGCTTCGATATCATTTTTAAATCCTGATATATTGCTGAACAATCCTTTGACTTCACCATTCTGAACGCTTTGGGCTAACAAGGCGTCGTCGGTGCTTATGCGTCCGTCTGCGCCTACAGTAAGTCCGACTGCTTCCAAGCTGGAGATGTGCCGGTTTGTAATACGCTTTACCTCGTGCAAAAGCTTCTTGGCTCCGCGCTGGGAATCTGCATTATCTTCTGCAATATCAATAATCCTGTTATAGGAATCTGTAAAATCCTTTACCTTGTTTAAAACATCTTCAGTATCAGGAACAAACGAAAGCGTAACAGGTTCGGAAAAAGAATCCTGAAGCTCAACTTCTACCATCTTGTTAATGGCAATGCTGTTAGAGCTTGACGTCATAGGGGTATTATTAATGGTAAATGCAGCGTCGTCAGGATACTGGATTACATTGTTAAGCTGGTAAGTAGAAACAATACCGTTAGGCCTTCCATCATCATCCGATATATTAAACATTAAATTATCATCAGAAAGATTCTCCGTACCTGTGTCATCTGATTCTAAAATCAATCTGGACTTTGACGACTGCTTATCAACATAAGCGTCAACTCCAACACTGGAACGGTTTATGAGGCTTGCTATATGCTGCTGCAAACCTAAATTAGTATCATGCTCACGAACATTAAAGTTAAAGCTGTAATCTCTTAATCCGCTTGAAATTGTAAAGGAATATGCTCCCGGCGCCATATCTAAATCGCTGGAGCTTATTAATACTCCGCTGTTAATCTGGTTTTTAGCAAGCGAATCAACTGTAAAACTAAGGGAATCCGGCAGCGACTTGTAATCTGTTGTGATAACGGAGCCCGTCAGCTTGCGCGGATCGCTGGATACACTTGTCAGCTTGGAAAAGGCGTCCTCCTCCTGATCAGAAAGATATTCTGAAAAATTCTTAAGGCCAATGGCGGCGCTCTTAAGGCCGATAGCATAATCCTGCATATGATTATTGACTTTAAATTTAAAGAGAGGAGACTTGGTGTTTACCTTCACCATATTATTATATATATTTTTTAATTCGCTTTTCTTGTGGCTGTCATACTTTGTCTGAGTACTTGGCATATAGACAGTACTGTAATAATTATATACCGGATTCAAATCAAGCATATTATCTCCTCCTTCCTGAAAAATACTTTACCAGATAATAATATCGGCAAATTGGTAAAAATACTTAAGGGAAAAATTACAATTTCCTAATATAATTATACGATAATAGGGCTCGTTTGTCTATTATTTTTCTTTAAAATATTGCACTAAATATAGAGTGAAATTGCAGTAAAAAATAGACATTTTTTGCTATGTATGATAAAATGTGAGGAATATTAATTATAGTATAAAGGAGAGGACAAATAGTGAATATAGCAACTGCATTGAATCGTAAATATTTAAAATATACAGCCGTTATGCTGTACTCCATATGTAAGAATAATCCGGTGAATATTACAGCTTACTTGCTGCACAGCGAGCTTACTGATGAAGATATTGCGTGGATTAGGGAGGCGTTAAAGGCGGAGAAAATTGAAATTGTTTCCATGAAGGTAGACAGTAATGTATTTACAGATAAGATTCCGTACAATGAGGAGTGGAGCATCGAGACTTATTACCGCCTTCTTTTGCTGGACATGCTTCCTGATTCGGTGGATAGGGTTATTTATCTTGATGTGGATATGATTGTAAACAAGTCCTTAGAGGAACTGTACAATGTAGAGATGGGCGAAGATGAAATCATTTCAACATATGATTCAAACGGGCAGGATGTGTGGAAATTATTTAATATGAAGCAAAAAAAAATGTTTCAAAGCAGATATCATGCAGGATATCATTATTTTAATGCAGGAATGATGCTTATGAACATTAAGAAAATGCGGCAGAAATATAACTGGAATTATTATTTGTCAGTTATGGAGGAATGGAACTATGAAATGAAGGCGTTTGATCAGGATATTTTAAATTATGTGCATTGGCAGCATATAGGCTACGTGGATTGGCAGGAGTTTGATTTGTTTGCAAGAGTTGCGCATAATTCGGGAGTAACCTATGAGCATGTTAAACAGAATGCTGCAATAGTTCATTTTACGGGCGCAAAGCCTTGGGAGACGAAGAATTTTCATTTTCCAATTGAAAAGCTTTGGTGGGATTATGCAAAGGAGACTGTATTTTATACGGAGCTGTTGGAAATATTTATGGAAAACTCCATTAATATGAGTGAAAACATTGAACAGTATGCTATTGATTTGAAAGAGGCTGGAGAGCAGATGCTTAAAATGAAGGATAACTGTATGCGGTTAGTAGATTTAAATAAGCGATTACAGGCTATGATAGAGTCGCAAAACGGTTAGTTTCTTAATGCGTAATTTTAGTGCTATAAGAGAGGTAAGAGCATGAATATATTAATGATTCGATGGAAAAGCATATGCGAGCCGGATATATTGGAAGCGTTTAGGAATCTGCGCCATAAAGTAGACGTATGGGAGCATGAGATAGAAGATCCTGATTATGATGCAGCGGTACCGGTAAGGTTGGCGGAAACATTGCTCAATAATAATTATGATTTTGTGTTTACAGTTGATTATTTCCCGATTGTTGCCAGAGTGTGCAATACTGTAAAGGTCAGATATGTGTCATGGTCGGTGGATTGTCCGGTTATACAGTATTTTTCAAAAACTCTTTCGCTTCCATATAACAGGGTATTTTTGTTTGATTACGCTATGTATGAGGAGTTTTTAGAACAAAATCCTGATAATATATTTTATCTTCCTTTAGGCGCAAGTATTACTCACAATGATGAGGTTATTTCTTCTATTACAGAGGAGGATGTAAAAAGATTTTCATGTGATGTATCTTTTATCGGTTCTACATACAGTGAGAAATGTAAGTTTAACCAGATTGAGCAGTTGAGTCCGTATGTAAAGGGATATGCAGACGCTATGATACATTCCCAGCTATTGGTATATGGCTGCAACTTTTTAGAAGCTGCAATGTCTGAGGAATTTCTTTCGAGGTTTCAAAGCGAGGTTGGCATTGGAAGTATAAATGAAGATTACAATAATAATATGCGTTCATTTGTTGCGCAGCTTTATCTTGGTGAGAAGGTAACGGAGCAGGAGCGTCTTAGCCTGCTCAAAAGATTGTCAGAGAAGTTTCCGGTTACTATGTATACTCAGAGCGATACATCAGCCATTCCTAAAGTGATTAACAAAGGCGCAGCGGAGTCACGCATAGAAATGCCTAAGATTTTTCATTTGAGCAGTATTAATCTGAATATGACGTCAAAAACTATCAGGACGGGCCTGCCGCAGCGATTTTGGGATGTGTTGGGTGCGGGAGGGTTCTTGCTGTCCAACTATCAGGCGGAGCTTCCGGAATTTTTAGAGCCGGGAGTAGACCTAGAAACTTATGGCAGCTTTGAAGAATGTGAGCAAAAGATTGCATATTACTTAAGTCATGAAGAAGAACGGATACATATTGCAAGGAACGGGTATGAGAAGGTTAAGAGTATGTATACATATGAGCACAGAATCGAGCAGATGTTAAGTATGCTTAGGTAAATATTTTAGGAGGTCGGAAAAATCAGATGGATAATGGGAGGAAAGAACAGAGTTTTCTTCTTAAGTGTAAAGAGGATTATGAAAAAAGAGGTTATGTTTTTGATATTCCGGAATGTTATGAAGAAAGTAAGAATAAAAAAATGCTTATTATGACGCATCAACTTAGCAGGACGGGAGCGCCGATGGCGCTATTTACAATGGCGAAAGTTTTAAA
>CANQSN010000043.1 GCA_947626505.1 uncultured Lachnospiraceae bacterium | reverse complement strand
ATGACTAAGGTAGCTAAGTTGTTTGAAAAAGAAAAAGAAGAAGCTTTAGAAGAAGTATTGGCTGAGAAGGATGAAGCTTTAGCTGAGAAGGATGAGGCATTAGCTGAAAAAGACGAAGCATTGGCTGAGAAGGATGCAAGAATTGCAGAATTAGAAGCTATGCTCAAACGAGCTTAAACTTAATAAGGAATAAATAAATTTGTTAAGTCATCAGTTTTTTATGGCTGGTGACTTGTTTTTGTTTGGTAAAAGAGAGTATCGAGTTAGCAAACCGGAAAGCAGATAGCCTGTAAGGAGGACAGAAACAAAGGTGCGCAATTGCAAGAGCGCTGGTAATAGACAATAATGTTGCAAAACATTGCGGCAGGGTTATACAGATAGAAGATGGGCATTTACAGGATGGGATATAACATAAATATCAATATTGTGATAAAGAAAAAGCATTGATTTAATCATATGAACCGGCAAAAATTCGGATAAATTATTGCAATGCCAATAACATCTATGACATAATAAAACCTTACTGATTTTCAAAATTGAAAAATGAATATCAGTAAGGTTTTTGCTATAAGATGTCTTTGATATAGTTGTATATTTCACGTCCTTCTGGTTGTCCATATTTAGAAATTAAAAAACTGTAAATACTTTGTTTATAATTATTTTCCTTGTAATGCTGACATGCAAATAAAGCAACAGTACGAGAAATATTTGAGGCATAAAGAGCCTTTTCTAATTTTAGCTTAATTTGGGTATACAGAAATTTGAGCTCAAAAGGTAAATTTTCGACATAATCAGCCGAGAACTTGAAGTTTTCGGGCTCTTGCAACGTTGTAAAGGGCGGATATTTTCTTATGATTGGTTTGACGATATTATATATAGCTAAGTAATCATCAGGATACATTTTCCTTAAAGCATTATGTACATCATTTAAATAAGATACATTTTTATAATTCTTAACTACAATTGAGGCAACTTTGTTAGCAACTGTTTTATCGTATTTCTGTTCGCTGATACCGCAATGAATTGCAGCATTTAACTGTGTTTTTATGTTACTTGAGGTAGTTTTATTTGAGGCAGCGTTTTTATTGGCAGCGGCGTTTTTATTGGCAGCAGTATTTTTGTTAGAGGTAGTGGGTTTATTAGTGGCGGCGTTTTTATTGGAGGTAGTATTTTTATTAGTGGTAACAGTTTTATTTCGGGGGGGGGTAATCTTAGTTTGACGTGTTATTGTTGAGGAAGTGAAGCACTTTAAAAATGAAATGATGTCATCATAACCTTTATCTTTACTGATAATTATGTATTCACATTTTTTGGAACTGTTTTTTCCGATTAAGCAGCCTAAATATGCGATGAGGTGCTTGTCTAATGATTGGTCTCCGGCAGGAACATTATGTAGCATTAAATCATTATTATTAAAGCTTTGCAGAGTTTCAACATTGATTTTTGGGGCTTTTTCAGTAGAAAAAATGCAAATATGATTATGGTCTCCTAATTGCTTTGCACAGTCCAGTCCGTCTTCATGTACATTTTCAAAATCTACCAAATAATATGTTTCAGTTTCAATATTATCCATCGTTCATTTTCTCCTTTGAATAATTATTTAAATTTAAAGTAAGCATAACATACAATAATGAAGATGGCAAGAATAACATAAAAAATGCATTATCCCCAATAGAACTATTAATAAAAAATATTATGAGTTACGGAAATGGGAAGTGCAATTATGTACAAAAATTCAGCGCTGATAATCCCGATAAAAACAGCATTGCTGACAGGCGTCATGAGGTGATTAAGAAGTATTATCAATAGCGGATGTATAAATAAATTCTCTTTATCCTGCTATATATGATTGTCAGTTGCAATCTTGAGTAAAGATTTTTTAATATTATCAAGATATATGCGGCCTACTACCTGCTTCTGGTTATTTGCGAGTTTAATTGTAGAGCCGGATAATGACAGGATGAAGTTTAGGTTTACTATGCATGATTTGTGGCACCTTATAAATTGTTCCGGCAAATGATTCTCAAAATTTTTCAGAGAAGTCCGTTCCGTATATATTGTTTCCATCGTTGAAATGCAGCAGTCGTGACTAATTTTGTTTATTGAGACAATTTCGTTGTATGGAATTTGAATGATACTGTTATTTTTATGCAAATAGTAAAAGTCAGAATTGTGCATGTCTAGGTATTTATTCATGCAGTTTTCTATGGTTTCCACAGAAACAGGCTTTAGCAGATAATTGATTGCCTGTACCTGATACCCGTCAAATACATATTCACGAAACGCTGTAAGGAAAATAATATCACCATGAAATCCGTTCTTTCGCAGTTGTGAGCATACGTTAATTCCGTTTGAATTGACATCATATGTACTAAAGTCGGCGGAAGTATCGTGCAGTTCAATATCAGAAAAAAGTAAGTTGCATTTAGTAATAAAATCCGAGCGAATAATATCATTTCCTGTATGAAACCATTTTATACAAATAGTATGCCCCTGTTTTAACGCCCACGACTTAATGAATTTGTACAAGCGATTAAAATGTGCCGAATTATCCTCTAATATTGCAATGTTGATATTCATAGCCTACTCCTTTCCGTTTGAAATTAATGGAATCAGTATTGAAACCGTAAATTCTGAATCAGTCGGCTTAATATCAATTATTCCATCATGAGTTTCTGTTATGCTTACAATGCGTGACAATCCCAAACCATGATAAGGTGTAAAATCAGTATTTTTAGATGATAGAAAATGTTTGTCCTTGTCTATAATGTATTTTCCATTTGTTTTGTTTACAATTACAATAGACAGCATATCCTGATACGGTTTCATGCTAAAATTTATAATGCGGTTATCCTGATTGGGAATCAGCTTGCTGGCTTCTATTGCATTATCAAAAAGATTTCCTAACAGGGAACATAATTCAATATTGGTAAGAGGAATTGATTTAGTCAGATAAACGGAATAATTGACATTGATTGATAAAGCCCTGCACTGAAAAAGTTTATTTGTAATAATGCTGTCTATGGTCGAATTTCCGCTTGACAGAATATAGTGATTGTCATTGACAGATGCAGATAAATCATGCAGAAAATCTGTTGCTTCGGTATATTTTTTGTTCATCATTAAAGAACTGAGCGTATCAATATGATTGTTTATATCATGTTTCATATAGCGCAGCTCCGATATTGAACTGATAATCTGTTCGTATTGTTTTCGTTCCATTTCTGATAGGACATGCATATTTGATAATTGTATGTTTTTTTCTTTTTCAAGACCAAGATAATATAAATGGACGGCTAAAGCAATAAACAAAATCAGGACGAGAAAAGACACTATATATAGTATATGAATGTATGAGGTTAAATTATTTTCGTAATATGGGGACTGACTCGTTAGAATAAGCTCTTCAATAAAGATATATATTATGGATAAAAAAATAAAGCATAATTTTTCGGGTAGATTTAATTTGAATGTTTTTGAGGAAAAACATAGCAGCATTAGTATAATTATGGTAAGCAATGTAATATATATAATTTTAAACGGTATTCGGAAAGAACCTCCAATATAAGCCGAATTAATATTAATATCAAGCAGATTTGTTGGAACAATTGTCATTATGACGTTGGCAGATAGGGCAGCAGTGCAGAAGACGGCTGCACATAATAAGTTTGCAATACGAGAAGAAGAAAAAAATATGCGTGTGTATATGTAATGAAGGCATAGCATAGCCAGCAGTGTTACAATTGGGGATATTGTATTAAAAAACAAAATCAAACCTGATAACAAAAGAGAGACAATTGCTTGTTTCAAGTAGGTATGGTGCAGTTCTTTTTTGGGGAGTGTTCCATTTACAAAAATAAAAAATACAAACGACTCTAAAATATCTATTATTAATTCCCAAATATAATAATTCATAATAATATAATTATCCATATATTTCACCTCGCATTATGTAATTCTGTGATTAGTATAACATATATGTATGTCTGGATGTATATACAAATACTATGATAAATGTTGTTTGCGGCCATTAAAATGTCGTTTGCGCCAAGCGCTATTGAAAACAAAATAAATTATGTTATTATTTAAGTAAATGGTAATTGTCAGTGACAATGTTTAAACGTAAATGAGGAGGTGGCGCTAAAAACATCAACCAAATGTAAGTCAAACTTATATGTCAGAAGCACATCAACAAAATTATTTATGAAATGAAGAAAGGAGGAATTGCTATGAAAAAAAGGCATGGTATAATTACTACAATTACAGTTCTGGCAATAATTTTGCTGCTTGATGTAGTTATTATCTTTGCTTGGCATAGAAACAAAAATAGTGCCAATAGTGAAGATTTAAAGCCATTGGTTATAGAAGAACTTACAGAGGAACAGCAGAAAAATATATTATATCTGTTTGGCGATGAGCAAGATAGACTTGAAAATGCTAAATATGGTCAATATAAAAGTTTTATTAATTCTCCGGAGTCTTACAAGGGGTATTCATATACAGAAACAAAACTGTTTTCGCCTGACCAGATAAAATACGGGCCGGTTATGCTGGGGATGAATAAGGACAGGGAAGTAGAAGTAAAAAAAAGAAATGATTTAGTGGAAATTGCAAAAACAAAGGTGTCAATAGATTACACAGGTATTGAGACTGCAAAGGATCCTCCTGCGGAGAAGTGGAGAATGAGGTTTTATAATGATACAGAGGAGCAATGCGTATACATGTATTACGATGGCAAGATTAATATGATAACTGAGATTTTAAAAATAGATGAATCGCCGCTGCATCAAGGATAGAAAATTTCGTAAATATCATTAAAAATTAATATTGTCAATCCTGAATAAATAGATTTTTAATTAGTTCCTTCCTTTAAAAAATTTTAATAATGTGACTAAATCAAAAATATGGTTAAAGTCATTGTCTTGGCAGTTATGCTGCAAAAATATTAAACAAGAAATCAGCCTAATGCTGGTTTCTTGTTTTTTTACAGTATGTCTGATAAAATAAAAACGGAAAAAGAAATTATGAATTGGTTTCACATTTGAACATGGAAGGAAGGCGTGAGATTTGCAGCTTACAGGAAAAGATATTGAGAGGCAGTGTGATCGGGCAAGACTGCTAAGAGGCAAGGCGCTTTATGCATCCAAATCCGTCAGCAACCTTAATGTGCATACGGATTTGGATGATGTAAATGAATGGCTCACAGCGCATGAAATGGATGAATATACAAAAGAATACAAAGAGGAGAGCGGCATTTTTGTTGCGGAAGCAAAGGTTGAGGGAAACGAGGGCAATCTGTATAATGTGTATCTGGTTGTAGATGATAACAGCAAAGATAAGTTCTTAAGAGTATCTTGTGAATGTAAGGATTATGTTGGAGGGACTTCATTTTGCAAACATTGCGTTGCGGTGGCGCATAATCTGGTAATGAAAAAGCTGGAGGAGCAGTTGTCTGATAAGCTGGTTAATGCAAGGGAGTTAGAGCAGAAGAATGCCGCTAACCGCCCTAAAACCCGCACCGGAGAAAGAAAAGCATTTAATTCCGTCAAATCCTATGCAAGTCATAGCTCTAATGCAATAGCGCAGTTGATTAAGGTGTATTCGGGAGTCGATACCTCGGTATATTTTAAGGATAACGAGAACGCCAAAGAGAATGTTTTGCCTGATTCGGTAGAGCTGGTTCCTAACCTCGTACTTGATGGGTTAAGAAAGCGGGATATAGAATTCAAAATCGGCGGAACTAAGAAATATATATTAAAGGATATGGAGCAGTTTATCCGAATGTTTAGCAAAAAGGAATTGTTTTCTTACGGAAAGAACCTGACCGTCCTGCATGACCGTAAGTATTTTACTGATGAAAGCCAATATTATATTGATATGATACAGGATTTGCTAAGCGGAAGGAAGCATGACAGCGTTTATGTTCAGGAGCCGATAAGGTATTTAAGGCTTACAGACAAGTATATGGAGGATATACTTATCAGGCATATGGGGAAGACCATTTCTGTCAACGGAGCTGTTATGAAAGTGTTGGATAAGAATCCTAAGCTCACTCTTAAAGTTAAGAAGCAGGATAACGGGGCTGTTATTACGCTTCATGCGCTTGAGGTTTACAAGGGATTTAACCGCAGCTTCGTATTGGACGAAAAGGAAAGATGTGTTTATGCGGCGACTGAAGGCTTTGGAAAAATCATGACGCCATTTATCAGCACTCTTAAGGAATATCGGGATATAAGCTACTGGAGAAGTTATAAGAAGGAGGCGGAATATACCTGTTATCTTGATGAAAATGATTACATGAGCTTTTGCGGATATGTGCTAAGGAAAGTTTCAAATTATCTTACAATCAAAGAGGAGGACGTTGCGTTAGAGGAATACATGCCGGAGGAATGCCGGATTGGTATTTATCTTGATATGCCCTCAGATGATTGTATTACCTGTAACATAAAAGCGGATTACGGAAAAGAAAGTTATAATGTCGGAGACTGGGCTTCGCTTTTTAAAGGCGAATTTCGCGATATGGAGAAGGAGCAGGCTGTTTATGTGGCGGCGAAAAAGTATTTTCCAAACGAGAGAAGGGAGAATGAGGGATATCTTCTATCTTTAAATACCGAAGAGGAAATGTATCTGCTTTTGGAGCAGGGGATAAAGGAGCTTGGCGGTTTAGGCGATATGTACGTGTCAGACAGAATCAGGAGTTTGAATATTCAAAGAACTCCGAAGGTGACTGCCGGAGTTAATATTCAAGGGGGATTGCTGGAATTAAGCGTTGATATTCCCGATATGAGCAGTGATGAGATTGGGGAGATTTTGTCCGCTTACCGCTTAAAACGCAAATATTACCGCATGAAAAACGGAGATTTTATGAAGCTTGACGAAGCGGGGCTCAGTGTTCTTTCGGAGATAAGCATGGGGCTTGAGCTTCGTGATAAAGAGTGGGAGGAGGGCAGGATACTTCTGCCGCTTTATCGGGCTAATTATATTGATTCAGTTATGAAGGAGCGGGGCAAAAATATGACAGTTGTCCGTTCCAGCCGGTTCAAATCAATTATTCGCGGAATGCGGGAAGTGGAGGATAGCGATTATGAGGTGCCGGACGGTATTAAAGCAGAGCTTAGAGGATACCAGAAAACAGGCTACCGCTGGCTTAGGACATTATCGCACTATGGCTTTGGAGGGATACTTGCGGATGATATGGGACTTGGGAAGACGCTGCAAATTATAACGTTATTGCAGGGAATTATAACAGAGTCCGGTTATGATGCAAATGAAAATATATCATTGATTGTGTGTCCGGCTTCTTTAGTATATAACTGGGAGAGCGAGTTTAAAAAATTTGCGCCTGATATAAGTACGGTAATCGTAGTGGGGAACGCTGATGAGAGAAAAGAAAAAATGAAAAGTCTTAATCAGGCGGATGTTATTATAACCTCGTATGATTTACTTAAAAGAGATTTACAGGAATATGAGAAAAAGCATTTTCTATATATGATTATTGATGAGGCGCAATACATTAAAAATGCCAATACTCAGGCGGCAAAGGCAGTCAAATGCATTGATGCGGACTATCGCTTTGCTTTAACAGGCACGCCGATTGAAAACAGGTTAAGTGATTTGTGGAGTATTTTTGATTTCTTAATGAAGGGATATTTGTATTCCTACGATAAATTCAGAGAGAATTATGAGCTTCCGGTTACTGTAAAAAAGGATGAGGAGGTTTTAAATAGACTTCAAAAAATGGTATTGCCTTTTATTTTGCGCAGGCGCAAAAAGGATGTACTAAAGGATTTGCCGGATAAGATTGAAAATGTAATCTACACAAATATGACGGAGGAACAGAAGAAATATTATAATGCGCGCTATTTAAAGCTTAAAAAAGATTTGGCTTCCAAAAGCGATAAGGAATTTCGCGAGAGTAAAATGCTGGTATTATCAGAGCTTACAAGGCTTAGGCAATTGTGCTGTGATCCGCTTCTTTTTGTGGAAAACTATAAAGGGGGTTCCGGAAAGGTAGACGCATTTTTGGGAATGGCAGAAGAACTTATAGGGGACGGAAGCAATATTTTAGTGTTTTCGCAATTTGCCACTATGCTTGAGCTTCTTAGGGACAAGCTTAACAGCATGAATATTAACACGCTCATGCTGACGGGGAAAAACAGCAAAGAGGAGCGTAGAAATATGGTGCAGGAGTTTCAGGAGGGTAAGAGTACGGTCTTTTTAATCAGCCTTAAGGCGGGAGGTACCGGACTTAATTTGACTGCTGCGGATACGGTTATTCATTTTGATCCATGGTGGAATGTGGCGGCGCAAAATCAGGCTGCCGACAGGGCTCACAGAATCGGGCAGGATAAGGTGGTGACGGTTATACAGCTTGTTATGAAGAATTCCATTGAGGAACGGATTATAGAGCTGCAAAACCGTAAGAAGGAGCTTTATGATAATGTGATGGAAGGAACGGATGTGGCAAACGCTGCACTAACAAGAGAAGAAATTATGGGATTATTGGAGCAGTTTTAGCGTAGAAAATCTAGTAAATCCGTATAAAGTATGATATACTATAGCTGCTGTTTGGCAGCATTTGTTAAAATGGCACAGAGAAGAGGAAAGATTAAAGATGAAGCTTGGAAGAAATGATTTGTGTTGGTGTGGGAGTAAAAGGAAATATAAAGCCTGTCATATGGCATTTGACGAAAAGATTAATTTGATTGTTCACAGAAATAGGGGAATTACTGCGCCTATGCACGATATTATTAAGACGCCGGAGCAGATTGAGGGAATAAGACATGCCGGTGAGATTAATTCAATGGTATTGGATACGGTAAGCGAATATGTGAAGGAAGGGGTTTCAACAGGAAAGCTGAATCAGGTAGTCGAGGAGAGGACGAAGGAGCTTGGCGGAATATGCGCGCCGCTTGGATATGAGGGGTATACCAAAAGCGTATGCACTTCTATTAACGAGGTGGTATGTCATGGAATTCCGGATGATAATAGACTTCTTAAAAATGGGGATATTATTAATATTGACTGTACTACCATTGTCAATGGCTATTATGGCGACGCTTCGCGCATGTATATGATTGGCGAGGTGAGCGAGGAGAAGAGAAGGCTGGTGGAGGTTACAAAGCAGTGCCTTGACGAGGCTGTGAATATTGCAAAGCCTTGGACTACGCTTGGGGATTTTGGGTATGCTATCAATAAGAGGGCTACCGAAAACGGATATAGTGTGGTAAGAGAGATTGGCGGACATGGCGTAGGACTGGATTTCCATGAAGAACCATGGGTTCCGCATATAGGAAAGCCTAATACGGGAATGTTGCTGGTTCCGGGAATGACGTTTACTATAGAACCTATGATTAACATGGGTAAGCCGGAAGTGTTCTGCGATGCGGAGGATAACTGGACGATTTATACTGACGATGGAAAGCCTTCCGCACAGTGGGAGTATACGCTTTTAATTACAGAGACAGGAAATGAGATATTATCGAGATGAAATCGGAATTATATCAGGCAATTTATAGGACTGCAATATTTTGTATGGTGGCAATTACAGGGCTGACGATAGGAGCAGCTTTGTTTCTTTGTCGCCTTTTGCATTATAATTTAATTTCCCGCATATGGTTATTTGCATTAGCCTTATTTGGAGCGATATTGTTTTTGTTTTCCGTAATTGTTTTTATTTATTTTAAGAAGAAATATAATAAGGAATGTGAATTGGAAAAGAGAATGAAAATTGAGGAGAATAATTAATGTGGAAATTATTGCGATATCTAAAAGACTATAAGAAGGAAACAGCGCTGGCGCCGCTTTTTAAAATGCTTGAGGCAAGCTTTGAATTGCTGGTACCGCTTGTAATGGCTGCAATTATTGATGTGGGAATAGCTAAAGGCGATTCGCCATACATTATAAAAATGTGTCTTGTAATGATTGCTCTTGGAATTATAGGTTTGGTCTGCTCCATTACTGCGCAGTTTTTTTCTGCAAAAGCGGCTGTGGGATTTTCCACAAAGCTTAGGCGCGCCCTGTTTGCCCATATCGAAAGCCTTTCTTTTTCTGAGATGGACAAGCTTGGAACGTCTACATTGATTACAAGAATGACAAGCGATATAAATCAAGCCCAGTCAGGAGTGAATCTTGTGCTGCGTTTATTCCTGCGCTCGCCATTTATTGTAATTGGCGCTATGGTAATGGCGTTTACAGTGGACGTAAAGGCGGCAATGATTTTCGTAGTGACTATTCCGCTGCTTTGTATTGTGGTATTTGGAGTAATGTTTATAAGCATACCTCTGTACAAAAAGGTTCAAGCCGGACTTGACAAGGTGCTTGGAATTACGCGGGAGAATCTTACAGGAGTACGTGTGATTCGGGCATTTGCCAAAGAGGATGAGGAGCTTGAGTATTTTAAAGAGAACAATGAGGAGCTTACAAGGCTGCAAATGTTTGTGGGAAGAATTTCTTCCCTTATGAATCCTATTACCTATGTAATCATAAATGCCGCTACGGTGGCGCTCATTTATCAGGGAGCGCTTAGAGTGAACGTGGGTGATTTAACACAGGGAGAAGTAGTGGCTTTAGTAAATTACATGTCTCAGATTTTAGTAGAGCTTGTTAAGCTGGCAAATCTGATTATAACTGTGACAAAGGCAATTGCCTGCGGCAACAGGATTCAGACGGTATTTGACATGAAGCCTTCTTTTGTCAGGGAGGATTTTGCTAAGCTTGTGGAAAATGGCGGACATGATGGCAAGTCGTCTAAGGATAAGTTTGACAAGCTTATAAAGGCTGCTGATTCCTCGCCTTATATATTGGAGTTTGATAATGTGGGGCTGACCTATAAGGATTCAAAGGAGGAGGCTTTAACAGATATAAATATTAAGGTAAAGTCTGGAGAAACTATCGGTGTAATTGGAGGAACAGGTTCGGGAAAGTCTTCACTGGTTCATATGATTCCCAGATTTTATGACGCCACAAGAGGCGAGGTTAGGTTTCATGGCGTAAATGTAAAAGAATTGCCGCTTGAAGAGCTTAGGAATCATATTGGTATTGTCATGCAGAAGGCGGTACTCTTTAAGGGAAGTATTGCAGAGAATTTACGCTGGGGTAAGCAGGACGCCACAGAGGAGGAAATGTGGGAGGCGCTTAAAGTATCCCAAGCAGAGGAATTTGTAAAAACTAAAGAAGGGCAGCTTGAGTTTGAGATTGCTCAAGGGGGGAAAAATTTGTCAGGGGGACAGCGGCAGAGAATGACTATTGCAAGGGCGGTTGTTAAAAAGCCGGAGATTTTAATTATGGATGATTCCGCATCGGCGTTGGATTATGCTACGGATTTAAAGTTAAGGCAGGCTGTAGCAGGAATGAAGCAGAAAATTACTACATTTATTGTATCCCAAAGAGCATCCTCCATTAAGGATGCGGATAGGATTGTCGTATTAGATGACGGTCTTATATGCGGGTATGGAACTCATGATGAGCTGCTCGACAATTGCGAGATTTATAAGGAAATTTATGATTCTCAATTTAAGAAAAAGGAAGTTCGGGAGGTGAGATAGTATGGCGGATAAGAAGGAAGAAGGGAGGAATAAAAATTCCTCTGCAAATAGCGCGACAGTAAAAAAGGTGTGGCAGTATTTAAAGCATTATCGGCTTTATCTTATTTTGTCTATTGCACTTGCTACTGTCGTGGTAGTATTTCAGCTATATATCCCGATTCTTATTGGTGATGCGGTTGACTGTATATTGGGGCCTAACGAGGTTAGATTTGAGGGTGAAGGCGGATTGTTTTCCATTATGAAAACAATGATTGTTGTTATAGGCGTTGCGGCGGTATGCCAATGGATTATGAATATATGTAACAACAAGATTACCTATAATACGATTAGGGACGTCAGAACACAGGCATTTGAAAAAATTGAGATTTTACCTTTAAAGTATATAGACGGACATTCATATGGAGAGATTGTAAGTCGGGTGATTGCAGATGTGGACCAGTTTGCGGACGGTCTGTTAATGGGATTTACCCAGTTTTTTACGGGAGTTATGACTATTGCATGTACCCTTTTGTTTATGCTTAGCGTAAATGTAACAATCACGTTGGTAGTAGTGGTAGTGACGCCGGTTTCTCTTTTGGTTGCAGGTTTTATTGCAAAGAAGACATATACAATGTTTCATTTGCAGAGTGAAACAAGAGGTGAGCAGACAGCGCTTATTGATGAAATGGTGGGAAACCAGAAAGTGGTTCAGGCATTTGGACATGAGGACGAGGCTTTGTTTAAGTTTGACGAGATTAATGCAAGGCTGGCAGATTGCTCATTAAAAGCAATTTTTTATTCCAGTATTACCAATCCCGCCACAAGATTTGTAAATAATCTTGTATATACAGGGGTGGGCTTTGTCGGGGCTCTTTATGCAGTGGCAGGCGGAATTTCGGTTGGACAGTTGACCTGTTTTTTAAGTTATGCCAATCAGTATACAAAGCCATTTAATGAGATTTCAGGCGTGGTGACTGAGCTTCAGAACGCACTTGCCTGCGCAGCGAGGATATTTGAGCTTATTGAGGAGGAGCCTCAGACGCCGGAAAAAGAAGCTGCTGTTGTTTTTGAGGAGCCGGATGGAAGAGTGAAGCTTTCTGATGTTAATTTTTCCTATGTTCCGGATAAACTTTTGATTACAGATTTTAACTTAAAGGTGGAAAAGGGGCAGAGAGTAGCTATAGTGGGGCCTACAGGCTGTGGCAAGACGACGCTTATTAATCTTCTTATGAGGTTTTATGATGTGAACAGCGGAACGATTGAGATGGGCGCGGCAAATGAAAAATTGAAGCTTGCAAACGGTAATATCATGAGGGTGTCTGAGGGCGCTATGACTGATATCAGGAATATGACAAGGGAAAGCCTTAGAACAAGCTATGGCATGGTACTTCAGGAAACATGGCTTCGCGAAGGAACGATAAGGGATAATATTGTTATGGGCAAGCCTGACGCCACAGACGAGGAGGTTCTTAATGCGGCTAAGGCAAGTCATGCGCATAGCTTTATAAAACGTCTGCCAAAGGGGTATGATACGATAATTAATGAGGAGGGCGGAAGCCTGTCTCAGGGACAAAAGCAGCTTCTTTGTATTACAAGGGTAATGCTGTCTCTGCCGCCAATGCTGATTTTAGATGAGGCGACTTCAAGTATTGATACAAGAACTGAGCATTATATCCAGCGGGCATTTGCAAAGATGATGAATGGACGCACCAGCTTTATTGTGGCTCATCGCCTGTCCACCATTCAGGAGGCGGATGTAATTTTGGTTATGAAGGATGGAAATGTAATAGAGCAGGGAAACCATGAAAGCCTGCTTAAGGAAAATGGCTTTTATGCAGAACTTTACAATAGTCAGTTTGCCGGATAATTGCATAGGTACAAGCTGCCTATCAACTGTGAGATTGATTTAGGAGGAAAAATGAAATTAGTTTATAATGTGGAATACGAGGTGGTAGCCGCCGTATTCGTTTTTATCTGCTATATATACCTGTGCTATCAGGGAACTCAGGGAAATGCACGTTTAGTTGCATTTCGGAAAATGGTTCTATATGTATTTATTGGGGGACTTATGGATGTGCTTTCCGCCATTGCAATTTCCTATGGCGCATATATTCCGCACATAATTAATATGATTGTGAATACGATGTTTTTAGTGTCAACGGTAAACCTTTGTATTCAGTATTCTAAGTATATTGTTATATGCGTGGATGAAAAAAGGGGTACTAAGTCTAAGATGGTGTTTAACCATATTTTGTATTACATATATCTTGTTATAATGCTTGCTAATTTTTGGCTTGGTAATATTTTTTACGTAACGAAAGAGGGAGAGTACACTCATGGCCCATATTTTATTTTAGTATGCTGGATGATTCCGTTTTACTATCTTATATATGCATCTGTTGTTTTACTGAAAAATCGTGAGCTTTTTCTATCTAAGCATCTTTTTGCGCTTTTGTCCTGTAATGCGTTTTGTTTTATAGGGGAGTTTATGCAGACAGTTTGGTTTCAGGATACTTTAATAGGATTTTTCGGAATTTCCCTGTCGGTACCTATTATGATGCTGACCGTTGAAACTCAGGATTACAGGGAGCTTATTAAAACTATGAATGCAATGGAGCAGGCGCGCGAACAGGCTCAGTCCGCCAACATGGCAAAGAGTAATTTCCTTGCAAATATGTCGCATGAAATAAGAACTCCTATTAATGCTATTTTGGGTATTGCGGATATGATAGTAGAAGAAAGCGATACGCAGAACGAATCTCCTCTGGTTAAGGAATATGGACAGGATATACGTTCTGCAGGCAAAGAGCTTTTAGAGCTGGTCAATAATATTTTAACTTATTCTAAGCTGGAATCAGGTAAGCTGGAGCTGTTTCCGGTGAAATATAATTTAACAGAGCTTTTGACTTCGCTATATCAAACGGAGCTCCGGCTGTTTTCTTCCACTCCTGTGCAGTTTTTTCTGGAAGTCGATCCGGAAACTGCAAATGAACTATATGGCGACGAGGTTCAGATAAGGCAGGTTGTGGGGAATTTTGTAAGCAATGCAGTAAAATATACGAAGCAGGGAAATGTCTGGCTCAGGGTAAATTATAAGCCTTTAGATGAGGAATATATTTTACTGGAATTTTCTGTGGAGGATACCGGAATAGGAATTGATGAAGAAAATATTGACAGGATTTTTAATTCCTTTGAGAGGGTTCAACAGGACAAGGGAATAGGTATACAGGGAACCGGATTGGGGCTTGCCATATGCAAGCGTTTATCTGATATGATGGAGGGAACTGTATCTGTACATAGTAAGCCGGACGAGGGTTCTACATTTTCATTTTCGCTGCCGCAGCGGGTGCTCAGTGAAAAGCGTATAGGATATTTTAATCCGGTTGTTCTTAATAGGGAAACAGAGCTTTACGGAAGAATATTGGTTGTAGACGATACTCCTTTGAATCTTAAAGTATTTTTGGGTATGATTAAGGGAACAGACATTATTGCAGACATATGCAAAAGCGGGGAGGAATGTTTAAAGCGTACAGAGGAACAGGATTACCAGTTAATCTTTTTGGATTATATGATGCCGGTAATGGATGGTGAAGAAACTTTAAAACATATTAAGAAGGGCAAGAATAAAAATACTCCGGTGATTATGCTGACTGCACAGTCTGAGGGAGATCTCAGGGATAACTATATAAAAATGGGATTTTCGGAATATTTGTCAAAGCCTTTTGAAAAAAATGAACTTATGAAGCTTCTTGAGCGCTTTTTAGCAGATGGGAGGGGATAATATGGTATATAATGTAAATTACGAAGTTGCCGCAACCCTGTTTCTTGCTATTTTTTATTACTATTTGGCAAGTCAGAAGAAAGAGCTTAAAAAAACAGAGGCTACATTTAAAAATTTGGCGCTTTTCATTATGCTTACTAATATGATGGATGTTATAACTGCTATTACCATAAGCTATGGCGCTGAAATTCCCAGATTTTTAAATGTTATATTGAATACTGTATTTTTTGCTATGTCAACTGCCACAGCGGTTTATTTTTCTTATTATGTTACGGTAAATTTAAAAGAAACGGTCGGCAGAGAGTATTTGTTTTTAATAAGCAATTTACTATTGACCGCATACGCCACTATATTGTTTTTGAATATGTTTACCGGAGTGTGCTTTTACTTTGATGATTCCGGAAAATATATTCATGGTCCGATGTATAGATTGAACTATGCAATTCCGACTTTGTTTATCTTGTATGTTGTGGTGATGGTAATTATAAACAGCAGGCAGTTTTCAAAAATGCAGATAATGTTTATTATGAGTTTTGTTTTATTTTTAGTAACAGGAATGGCTTGTCAAATGCTTATATGGAGCAATGTTCTGTTATCATATTTTGCCGCTGCATTGGCTGTTCCGTTTATGTTGTTCGCTATGGAAACGCCTGATTACCGCAATCTTATGAATGCTAAGGCTGAGCTTGAAAAGGCGCAGTATGACGCTCAACAGGCAAATCAGGCAAAGAGCAGTTTTTTGGCGGATATGTCCCATGAAATCAGAACTCCGATTAATGTTGTGCTTGGTATGGATGAAATGGTGCTTCGGGAGTGTCAAAGCGTGCCGATTAGAGAATATGCCTACGATATTGAATCTGCGGGCAGGAGTCTGTTGTCTTTGATTGATGATATTTTGGATTTTTCAAAAATTGAATCGGGCAAAATGGAAATTCTTCCCTCGGATTATGATTTGGCGTCATTGCTTAACGACAGTTATATGATGATAAGTATGCGATTAAAGGATAAGGGGCTTAAGTTTGATTTAGTATGCGATTCCAGTATGCCAAAGCATTTGTATGGCGATGAAATAAGAATCAGGCAGATTTTGGTTAATCTTTTAACTAATGCAGTAAAATATACCAGTCGGGGTATGGTGACATTAACTGCTAACTGGAAGCGCATAGAAGATGATAAAATGCTTCTTATGTTAAAGGTAAAGGATACTGGAATGGGAATTCACAAGGAGGATTTGGATAAAATATTTCAGGCATACCAGAGAGTAGAGGAGCAAAAAAACCGCAATATTGAAGGAACAGGGCTTGGACTTTTGATTACCGGTCAGTTGGTTGAGCTTATGGGGGGTACGGTAAATGTCAGCAGCGTAGTAGGAGAAGGCTCTGAATTTACTGTAAGCATACCCCAAATTATAAGAGATAATGTAAGGATAGGAGATTTTTCAACTCAATATAAGAACCGCAATGAAGGGCAAAAGGAGCATGATGTTTCCTTTGTTGCGCCTAATGCCAAAATTTTGGTTGTAGATGATATTCCGATGAATCTTAAGGTAGTGCAAGGACTGTTAAAGGATACAAAGATTAAGATTGACACTGCAAATGGCGGTGAAGAATGTCTTAGTAAAGTTGTAGAGGAAACCTATGATATAATATTTCTTGATTATATGATGCCGGGGGTAAATGGAGTAGAAATATTATTGAAGATGAGGGATTTGGAAGGAAATCTTAATTCTTCTACGCCGGTAATTATGCTTACTGCAAATGCTATTATGGGAGCGAAGGAGGAGTATATAAGTCAGGGATTTGATGATTATTTGTCAAAACCGATTGAAGGTATACAGTTGGAAGAAATGTTGATAAAATATCTTCCGGAGGATAAAGTAGAGAGTGTTTTAGATGATAAAAAGAGCGATGATGATAAGGCGTCGGATATTTTAGAAGATAAAGAGGCGGCGGATGATAGAGCATCGGATATTTTAGAAGATAAAGATGCAGTGGATGACAGCGGAGATGATTCTCCTGAAGCAGTATTTAAAAGGCTTGAAAAAATACCGGAGATTGATGTTAGCACAGGGATTCATTATTGCGGCGATTTTCCGGATATTTATTTGGATGCATTGAATGAATACATAAAAAGCGGGTTAGGAGATGAGCTGAGAAAAGATTACAATATTAAAGATTGGAAAAATTATAGGATTCATGCTCATGCGCTAAAAGGCGTATCCTTAAATATAGGCGCTAAGGAGTTATTTGAGGAAGCTAAGGAGCTTGAAATGTTAGCAAAAGAGGAAAATGAGGAAGCTCTGCTTTCTAAAACGGAAGGGGTGCTTGATAAAAATGAGGAGCTGCTTAAAAAATTGAAGAAGTGTTTAAATGTATAGTGTCATGGATTAAATGTTTTTTGTTAAAGACTTTTTTGCGAGTTTTGGCTAAAGCTTCAGGTCTGCTTTAGCAGACAATTTCCTATCTGAATCTTTAGGCGCATTCTCGCAAAAGAAAAACTTCATTCTGTAACTGTTTAGTAGTTTACAAAGTCCTCCAACGTGTCGTTCCAAGGAAGTATAGGCTCATATTCTATACGAAGCTTTGGAAGAGAAGGAAGAGTGGTATAGTAATTTGTTCTCCAGTCCTTGTGACCGTCGTCAACATTTACCCCATCTTTTGGAGGCGCAAAAAATGTCAGGGTAAGACTGCGTTTGTCATCTTCTGAAATCTTACCGCTGTCAGGATTGTCAAAGTAAACAGGCATAAGGTCCACAAATGTAGTGCCAACACCCTTGTAAAACCAGCGTTCATTACACTTAATCATAAGGTTTGTATCAGCTAGTTCATCTTCAAAATATAATTCCAAAAAAGTAGGAAGCTTTTCAAGCTCTAATGTAACCTCTACTCCGGTAGCATCTTCGGAGCCGCCCCAGCGAAGGTTTAATCCACTGTCGTCTGTTTTTTCTAATTTAGGCAGGCATAGCGGACTGTTGAGCAGCTTTTTGTATTCCTTTAATATGGGCTGTTCAATTCCTATATTTTTGTTGTTCGGATCTTCAATTTCTAATCCTAAACGTCCTCTATCGCGGAATTGATAAAAGGTTATGCCGGTAAGCCAGTCCTCGTCAGCTTCGCGCAAGGCGAAAAATTCCTTCATCATATCTATCTGCTCATAAGGTCCCACAACATCCCCATCCGCATTAAATTCACTCATATACATTGGCTTTTCTTCACCTGATAGCTTTGAGAAACGTTGATAGCTTAATTTTGTAAGCTCATAAACACGTTTTACATCGCAACGTTTATACTGCTGCGTTGAACTGTCGGCTATATCGAAAGGCCATCCCCAGTGAAGCGCCATATACTTGTCAACTGACCATATGTCAGCAGCCTTTACTGCTTCGGTAAAAATGTCTTCCATCAGCATAGGCGATTTATCTGTGCAAAGCGGAAAACCTCTTTTTGGTTCGGGATCTTCAATTCCGCCTATGCATATAATGACGTCAATGTGCGGTGCAATCTCCTTAATAAGTTTTCTTGCCCGTATGAAAAAGTCAGCAATCTCCTGATAGTCAGCTCTTTTTGTAAATGCAAACCAGTCTCCGGTTGCCTCATGGTTAATACGAAGCTGAAGCCTTCCAAAATCTTTTAAATCATTTGCAATAGCTTTAATCTGTTCGTCAGATATGCGCGGATCGATGGTCATGGTAAGAATAACGTCCTGACCATGCTTTCGTATATCCTTCATGCATGTAAAAGGCTCGCTTTTACGGTTGCCCTCTAATCCGCCCATATATGGGAAATAGTCGTCATAAGGATAGTCCCACTGGAACTCAATATCCTGCCCTTCGTGGGCGTCTCTTGCCCTTGAGGGCCAGCTTTCGTCTAAGGGATAATAGCAATACATTAAATTAATGGCGCGGTGAGGCCGAGACAGCTTTGCTAATATGTAATCTTGGTCAACATATTCCCCGCGTTCGCTTCCGTCGCTTAAATCCAAGGCAAATCTTGCCGCCCCCATGTGGACATTGTAGTATTTTTGCTCTGTAAGTTCTAGGTACATAACATCCTCCTAATAGCATTGTATTTTAGTAAAATATGCAGACCTTCTCTGCCGATTTTAAAATGATTACCAACATTTTACTCTATTTATCTGAATTTGTGAAGAATATTATTTACACTATCTATGTAAATTAAAGAATAAATGCCGATTTAGTATATTTGGTGCAATAAAATATGCAGGGTTGCAGTTTTTTGATTTTTATGCAAAAGAGATATGTATTTTAACATTGTATAAAAAGTGTGAATTTATTGTGAAAACATGTGATAAATGTGTGTCTAAAGTGTGTTGAATGTGTGAACAAAAAAGTGAAAATCCCCATTTTAAAGAATTTAAGGAATTCCATTTGTCGAAATCGACGTCGAATCCGCAAATTTTAACAACCACAGGTTGTTGGACAGAATTTTTAATTGGTATTACACTATTGATATACAAAAAACTAAAATATACGTGCCAAAACAGCAAAGGCATGTTATAATTTGAGAAAGGAGATACATTTGGGGAAAAATAAAAACGTAAGAAACGAATCAGGTAAAAACAAAATCGAAGGCAGCGTGGAGGTGTTAAGCTCATTCCAGCTGTCAGAGGACACAAAGGGGCTTGACCAGATAAGCAAGGAGCTTTGCAGCAATAAAGAGGTT
>CANQSN010000042.1 GCA_947626505.1 uncultured Lachnospiraceae bacterium | reverse complement strand
GTAAAAGGCTTTAAGGTAACGCAAAAGAAAAAATCATTAAAGCTTAAATGGAAGAAAGCAAGAGGCATAAAACGCTATGAATTACAGTACAGCCTTAATAAGGACTTTTCAGGCGCCGAGAAAATTAATATTTCAAAAAGTAAAACCTCTTACACCATAAAGAAGCTTAAACCAAAAGAAAAATACTATGTCCGCATTCGCGCAATAAAGACATATAGGGACGCTGGGAATATGATAAAAACTATCTTAGGCTTATGGGTAACGAAAAACAAAAAAACCAAATAAATAAAAGGGATAACATTTTGCGTAATGCATAATGCACATGCAGCAATGTTATCCCTTTTATGTTTATATTGCAGGCAACGCAAAAAGCATGAATTTATTGTGAATACTGCCTTTTTATGTTATAATAATTAAACACAAAGAGCAAAGGGTGGATGCGCTATGGCAGAGCAATATATATTATGGAATGATATTATTGACAATCATAGTCTTAGAATGGATAATTTGAAAAAATATTATCCTTTTTTTAAGTTGCAGGAGACCACATTTAACCAGTTCAAGGAAGGCAGATACATTGACCTTGACATGGGTTATATTACATTAGCGTCCCTGCGATTTTTTATTGATGAGAATAATTTTAATGAACGAAGAGTGACATTTGGTAACTACCAGATATTTTTGAGCCAGCTTTTGCGTAGAGATTTTTTATTGGATATTTCTGATGAGGAGATGGAGGAGCTTACTCTTTATATATTTGATAAGCTTAAGAATGATGGCAAGCCATTCTATTTCCATTATTTTGACCCAAGGGATCATAAGCGTAAAACCAGCCGGATGAAGCTGATTGAGAGCGAGATTGATGATGGCAGTATTTTTTACCGTATAAGCGCAGAAGGCGTGGAGTTTTATCTTGATACTAAGGAAGTCAAGGACGAGAGTCAGATAAGCATACAGCAGATTTTGCTGGAGAAGATGATACATGCCAGTAATTTTAAGGGCGGTATTGATGTTGTAAGACGGATTAATCGTGAAGTCAGCAGAATGTCTTTAAAGAAGCGTGAAGTAATAGAAATTTTGGAGTCGGATGTCTACGAGGGAGCTAAGGCGTGCGAAGCATACATGGCAAATGTTGCCCGCTGGTTTGAGGATGAGGAGAGACTCTTTAGAAAGAATAAGGAGTTGATTGATACAACGTTGTCAAAGGCGGAGGCGGATGCGGCTGCAGAGGGCAGCAGACAGAAATATTTTAAGATATTGGAAGAGATATATGAGCTTGAAACAGAGCTTAAAAAGACTATTAAGCGCCATGCCCAGTTAATATCTGAAACAATGGAGCTTACAAAGGTAACAGATGATATTATTTCAAAGGCAAAATTAAAGCGACTGCGGCCTGTTTTTGATTTTCGCGAGCAGCTCCACATAATAGAAGAGCAGGATAATGCGGCAAAGCTTGAATACATTTTAATGCCGCTTTTAAAGCCGAATGTGAAGAAGACATTTGCATTAAGTAATATTGACAATTTGCTTACTAACAGACCGGATACTCAGGTAGACAGAGAGAAGTTTAAAAAGGGAGTGGAGAATCCGGATTTTGTATATGCGGATGAGCTTGAGGAGAAGAGGATTAATGAGAATTTCCGCATGTTTGCAGTTGAACTTTTAGAGCAGGTTAAGAAAAAGCATGATATTACATTAAGAGAGTTGAACGGTATATTTGAAATACGTTTCGGCAGGGATTTGTTTCATAATAGGGATTATTATACGTTTTTGGTGCATTTGTGCCAAAAGCATGAGTATCGTATAGAAGATATGCTGCATAAGCAGGACACATTTTTTGATGGAATAGTGGCGCGTGAGTTAAACCGCGAGGAGAGGGAGAGATATAGCGGGTTGTCTTTTGTTTTGAATATGCATGAAGATGATGAGCTTGAAGTAATTAAGGGCTGTTTTGTAAGCAATATGGACTTTCATCGGACAGACCTTTAAGAAAGGAGAGTTTCGGCATGGAACAACGTAATTTGGAAAAAGCAATAGATATTTTTGCCCGACTGATGATGGGGGAGGAGGTTAAGAGAGATTCCGGAGGCAATCATGCTCTGTATGAGGAGTACATGCAGAATCCGGAGGTATACGATATTGTGGAAAGCTTAACAAAACGTCTTAATCTTAAGCTATATGAATATAATAATGGTATATATATGACTGCCGGAGAGGGAAACCGTATATTCGGATACAGCAATGACGAGCTTAAAAGAATGATGGGGCTTAGATATAACAAGGAATTATATCTTTGCTATTATATTATGTACCAGACTCTTTTAACATTTTACAATGATACCGGAAGCTATCAGTTTGCCGAGTGTACAACGCTTTCAGACGTATTGGAGCGGACTTCTAAATCCCTCAAGAAAATTACAATGAAGCTTGATGCTTTAGTACAGGATGAGGTGGAAGAAAATAGCTTTAAGGCTATTGCGCTTTTGTGGGACGAGCTGCCCATGAATACTACCGAGGAGTCAAATGCATATCGTGCGAACAGGGGAAGCCGCACCGGTATGGTAAAGCTTACATTGAATTTTTTGGTGTCTCAGGATTTGTTTATTGAAGCGCGGGAGAGATATTATCCAACAGACCGCATGAAGGCGGTTACAGAGAATTATTTTGAGGAATATCGGGGGCGCTTGTATGAGATTTTAAAGGAGGAATAGTAGTATGCCACAGATGAACCGGATTCGTGTAAATAATGTAAAATACAACTTCGGTACCCAGCAATATGATGATTTTGTTATGCGCTTTCATGGGAAAAATACTATCTATGATTTGGCAAATGGCGGTGGAAAAAGCGTGCTTATGCTGCTGCTTATGCAAAATCTTATTCCCAATTGTACTTTAGATGAGAAGCAGCCGATTGAAAAGCTTTTTCGTACAAGCGGCGGCTCTACCACCATACATTCTCTGGTAGAGTGGAATCTGGACGAGGCAGATATAGAAGAGGATTACCGATATATGCTTACCGGCTTTTGCGCGCGTAAGGCAAAGGATTCTGCGGATGATGAGCTTTCGGGAAGGGATACTGCGGCAATTGAATATTTTAATTACTGCATTTTCTACAGAACCTATAACGACAATGATTTAGTTAATCTTCCTCTTGTGCAGAACAAAGAAAGAATTACATTTGCCGGCCTTAAAAATTATTTAAAAGAGCTTGAGAAAAATGTTCCTGAGCTTAAAGTATTTATTTTTGAACGCAAGGGAGAGTATCAACAGTTTATAAGCAATTATGGCCTGTATGAAAGCGCATGGGAGATTATACGCGGAATCAATAAGACGGAGGGACATGTCCGTACATATTTTGAGACTAACTATAAGACTACAAGGAAGGTTGTAGAGGATTTACTGATTGGCGAGATTATTGAAAAATCATTTCGGGATAAGACTGATAAAGAAGACTTAAATGAAGCTATGGCAAAGACGCTGCTTGATATAAAGGATAAGCTTATGGAGCTTTCCGAAAAGAAGAGTGAGATGAACCGGTTTGAGCATCAGAAGGAGCTTCTTAATGTGCTTTTTGGCAGAGTACAGGCATTGCGGGATTTGTATATCAATAAAGAAACTCTTGCCAAAGAGATGTTGTCTGCATATGCCATGATGAAGAATAGAGTGCAGCGGGAAGAAGATGAATTGTTAGTTGTAAAAAGGGCTATTGAGGCAAAGGGAGAGGAATGTGTAGAAAAGGACAGAGCGATTGCGTGCCTTAAGGTGCAGCAGGAAGAATATGAGCTTGCAAAGCAGGAGAAAGAGCTTGACGAGGTATATCAGAAGGTGCAAAAGGCGTCAGAGCGTCTGCAAAGCAAGGAGGAGTTATACAGATTAAAGGAAAATGCAAATGATTATACAGAATACGAGAAGCTTAAAAAGCAGAGAGACGAGCAGGCGGCAATTGTAGACAAAGCGAGAAACGATTCAGGAGATTATGTGGAGAGGCTTTACGATTATGCATCTGTGAAAAAGAATTTTATGGACGAGCGTTTAGAGGAGGTAAGGGCAAAGGAGAAAAATGCGGTTGATAATGAGCGTTCGCTTAAGGTTGAATTGAAGTCTATTATGAAGGAGAAACGCAATCTGGAATGTGATTTGGCAGTTGCAAAAGCAAACAAGGAGCGTCTTGCTATTGAGGCAAAAACTATGGAGCAGTTGCTTGCAGACCAGAAAAGGGAAACTAATCTTCTTTTGATAGAAGATGCGCAAAAGGCTGTGAAAAGGCAGCAGAAGAAGCAGCAGGAATTAGAACAGCAGATGAAAGATGAAGAGCAGAATTTAGAGAAACTCAGGCAGTCATTGTTAGACAGCAGGCTTAAGCTTCAGGAGCTTACATTAAGAGAGGAGAATTCAGACAATAAAAAGTCTTTAGGCAATTCTTTGGAAAAGCTTATGAATGATGGCTTGGATAGATTAAAAGCTATGTTTTGTACCTATTTGGATATTTCAAGAGAGGATGCAGAAGCTCTTTTGACTTTTCGGTGCAAAGACTTTGTATATTATAGGGAAGGCGATTTGGGCAGACTTAAGGATGCAGTAAGTAAGCGTCATGAGCAGGCTTTCAGAAGCTGTCAGGATAAGCTTAAAAAGCAGCAGGACTTAAAAGGCAGGCAGGATGCATTTGCAAAAGGCAGGCTTATTTCCGATACAAGGCTTCAGGACGAAATTGTCAAATACTTGTATGAACGACATTCTGTAAATGCAGTAACCGGACAGGAATATATTATTGAGGCGGAGCCTGAGTTTAAACAGGAGCTTCTTTCGCACTGGCCATTTCTTGCGTATGGTATTGTTGTAAAAGATATAGACGAGGCAGGTCTTAAGGAGGTTTTATTGGATTCAGGCTTAAGGCAGCGTTGTAATGAAAGACTTCTTCCTGTGTTTTCTGAAGGAGCTTTGTCTGAGCGTGAGTATAATGAAAAGGAGAGAATGGTATTTCTTCATGGTGACGAAACTGCATTTTGTGAAGAAAAAAGGTTTGAAGATTTAGTTAAGACGGTTTCTGAAGAGCTTATGCGTTGTTCGAATGAAATAGACGAAAGCAGGGAAATTGTAAATCTCCTTTCGGAGGAAATGGCATTTTTATCTGAGCAAAGCACATTATTTTCGTTGTACTGCAATTTAACAGACAGTGATATAGAGGGAAAAAACATATCCGGTACAGACTTTGAAGAGCAGCTTAAAAATGAAAAAAATCATTTGCAGGAGCTTTGCAGGGAAGAAGATGAGCTTAAGAGCAGAATTGAGCAAATTGCAGACCGACAGGAGAAGGAGGCAAAAGAGGAGCAGCGCTTGAGCGAGGTATATCATACATTTACTAAGTATGAGAGCCTAATGGCCGAGTCAAAAAAGGAAGAAGAATGTGTGAAAGAGCTGGAGGGCAAACTCTTTGACTGTGATAATAATCTGGAGGAAAAAAATCAGGTTTTAAAAGATATCAGGGAACATTTAAGCGAGTACCGCCGGCAGCTTGATGAAGCAGACCAACAGTGGAAGAATAATTATGAACAATATTATAAAGAGCGGCCGGCGCTTGATTTAGGCTATAATGAGGAACAGCTTGATTCTGAATTTATGTCTATGAAGGCGATTGTGGAGCAGGGAATGGTTTCTGTTGACGATAAACAGAAATGGATTGTGACCTTAGAGCGCAATATGGAGCAGCTTATTTGGAGAATGAAGCGCAGAAATGCCAATCTTGAATATCTTGAGGAGCAGTATAAGGCGGGGGAAATGTATTCCGTTGGTGATAAAGATTTGCAGCAGCTTCATCAGGATGTGGTGAAATGCCAAAAGAACTTGGATGTGCTGAAGCAGCAGTGGAACGATATTAAGAATATTAAGAGCAGGTGTGAGGGGCGCATTGAGCATGGTTTAAAGCAGCTTGAAGAACAGGGAATACGTTATCGAAGGCTTTCTATTCCTGAGGATAATTTAAAGCGGAGTCTTGAGGAGCAAAGGCAGGTGTTTGCAGAGCTGCTTAAGGAAAAGGAGGAAATGACAAAGGAATTTATTTCCAGACAGAAGCGTCATGGTAAAGAAGTTGATTTTTATAAGGATTTAAAAAGGGTTATGCATCTGTATCATTTGAAGCTGACAGATGACATAGAGCTTGATGATGTTTCAGAGTATACATTGGGGCAGCTTAAGGACTGTCAGGAAGCATTTGAAAAGGCTATGGCAAAGGAACAGGAGGCATGGCGGGAGCTGGAGCAGTATAAGCAGCAAACTGCCAATTCTTTGATGGAGCTTAAAGCATTTGAGCTTGCAGAGGTTATACAAAAGGATGTAACGCTTCCTAAGAATCTTGGTGAGATGGCGGAGCTTTCCGATAGTTTAAAGGATATGGTGGGCTTTATTGAACTGGAGCAGGAGCGGGTTGAACAGGGTATGAAGGATATGGAGCTGATTAAGAGCAGCTTTGAAAACCAATGTATCAGACGCTGTCAAGACGTCCGCACAGAGCTTGAAAGACTTCCTAAGCTTTCAGGGATTACGTTAGATGGGGAAAATATACAAATGATTTCCTTGTCTGTTCCCTATGTTCCTGATGAACAGGTACCTGCAAAGATGGCGGAATATATAGACAATATTGTGAAAAATGCAGATAAATATGATACCTTTACAGACCGCATGAAGTATATTAGGAATCAGTTGTCTTTAAAGCGTTTGTTTTCTGTGATTGTTAAGGATATGAATGCTATCCGGCTAAATTTATATAAAAGGGAACGCATTACTGATCAGAGTCGTTATCTTAGGTATGAGGAGGCGGTTGGTTCTACAGGACAGTCTCAGGGTATTTACATTCAGTTTTTGATTGCAATTATTAATTATATTGCCAATATACACTCTGTAAACAGTGATAACACAGAACTTGGAAAAGTTATTTTCATTGATAACCCATTTGGCGCCGCAAAGGATATTTATATTTGGGAGCCGATTTTTGAAATGCTTAAAACTAATAATGTACAGCTTATCGTACCTGCCAGAGGTGTAACTCCTGCGATTAATGGCAGATTTGATGTGAATTACATTTTAGGACAGAAAATGGTAGATGGCAAGCAGCAGACGGTTGTTATTGATTACAGAAGCCAAGTGGAAAAAACTGAGGTAGAGTACAAAAAGGTGGAATTTACCCAGAATAGTTTTGATTTTATATAGAGCTGTAGAAAGTTCTTTAGAATATACACAATTGTGTATACAAATTGCGCTGACAAGATAAAATATTATACAATTAAATACAAATTAACACATTGGCAGAAAATATTAAAAAAATTGATAAATTGTATTGACAGAAGTACATATAAATGTTATACTGACATTGTCAGTGAATCGCAGGTAGAAGACGCGTGTAGCAGTGGCGGAATGGGATTCCGTATACGAAAGGAGTGTGGTAACGTTGTTACAACTGAATACAGTGGGTATTGAGACACATAGTGAGAATGAAGTTTCCACACGAAAGCGTTTAGATATAGTTTGAAAAGGTTCATGTGAAGCATGTGCGTACATGCAAGCATCGGAGATATGGGACGCCGGAGTACTTTAGAAAGAGTAAGTGTTTTATATACCCCATGGCGGGCAGGCTCAATTAAGCTTCATTAGAGAAGCATGTTAGCGAACCGGCAAAACATACAGTATTTTGCTGTGAGATAGTTTTGTTATAGACGATTAGAATCGATTAGGTTCAGGAGCTGTACCGTTAAGAAGCATGTTGATTATGATTTTTAATGGCGCATCAGATTGGTGTGTAACAGTATAGTACTGGGATTGTTGAAAATAAGGCTGCTGTAACCCACAGGTTTTAGAAGATGGGTTAAAGTAACTGAAAGTAAGAACATGTATGATAGGGACCGCCAGAATTAACGCCTGTAAGATAGCAGGTTATGAGGTCGGTGAAGCAGAGAGCCCGTTGGCTTTAGACAATGGGTGATTCACGATTATAATATAATAAAGCGCGTGTGGAGACAGGGTAGGATGGAATTAATCCGATGTCTGAATATTAAGACAATTTTATAATGATTATATAGACCGCTTCGGTTGTACCGGAGCGGTTTTTTAACGCGGATATAAATCCATGTTTAAATCGGTTATTACAAAGATAAAGCGCTTTAATAATAGATTTTAGAGCAATTTTGCAAGTTAATTATTTCCATATAATTAAAATGATTGATATGTTGATGAAAAAAGTGTGAAATTACTACATCTTGTAGGTGCATTTTTCACAAAAATTTGTTATAATGATAAAACAAATGTATTAGTGTGGTATACGTCTGTCTATTTGCATACATCATTGGTATAAGGATAGGTGGAAAAGTGACTGCTTTGAACCATCATTATATGGTTCCTATACATTAGTACTTGTAAAGACGGGGTGTGATAAAGTGAGTTCCAACTTGAATATGGCCAGTGTGAATAAAATCAAAGAGCTGGTATCTAAGCAGGACTTTAAAGCGGCTCTGGCGGAGGTCAAAAAGATTGACATTGAAAAATCTTTAAACCCGCAGTTCATGAGGTTGTGCGGGCAGGTTTTCGCAGAGAATAAGAAGTATGATGATGCCAGAAAGACATTGATATCAGCACACATATTGGCGCCAAAATCCAGCCAGGTATTAGATGAAATTATCCGATTGTATCTTAAGATGGGATATTTCACTAAGGCAAAGCAATATTACAAGATATATTCAGCGTGTGCTCCAACGGAGGGAATTGAGAGCCAGACAGTGCTCTACAATGTGAAAAAAGCATTGAAGGCGCCGGATTCCGAGCTGATTGAGATATTGACAGGCATTTGTGATAAAGAATATGTAGACGTATGGGCGTTTGAATTGGCTCTTTTGTATAAGAAAGCGGGGATGAATGAACAGTCCATAAAGGAATGTCAAAAGATTATGGACAGCTTTGCCCAGTCTAATCTCTATGTGAAATGGACAAAGCCTTTAAAGATGGGGAGCATGAATGTAAATAAGGCGTTTAATTGTTATCCGGATGCTGAGGTTCAGGAAACCACAGGTAATATTTATCAATATGTACAACAGGAAAATGAACAATTAAGAAAGGATTATATAGAATTATTTGGTAGTCCTGAAGGCGGAGAAGGACTTGATGATGCTGTAATTGTGGAGGAGGAAGACGATGATGATGCAATCAGTATTACAGCACAGATTACAGATACTGTTAAGTCTACAGTTACCAGTGCATTTGGTAAGGTAAAGGATACCATTGCACATCCGCTGGACGAAGAGGTAGAGGTTGAAATTATCGAGGAAGGCAACGACATAGATAGCGAAGAGGCAGAGCTTCTAAATGATGGAGATGGTAATCAGGATAATGATGGCAATCCATGGTTGCTTGAGGAAGATACAGTTGCTGCAAGGGAAAAGGAGAAAGAAGAAGCGACTGGTGAGATAGATGATATACATCGGGCATTGGAACGTATAGCCAGAGAGCAGAGCAAGAAGGAGGCAGATGCAAAGCGAAAGAAGGAACAGGATGATGCTGAAGCTGAGGCGGCAGCCGCTGCATTAGCTGCCAAATTGGTATCAGACGACGATGATGACGAAGAGGAAGATACCAATTCTGATGTATCAAAAGCAGATGATTCGGCGGGGGAATCCGAAGAACCGCAAAACAATTTAGAACCGGAGGAAGATACAACCTTGGTTTTGAATCTTAGCGGGGAAGACGAGGAAGATGATGAAGACGACGAGGATGAAGATGATGAAGGCATTGATTTGACAGCCCTGTTAAAGCAGGTGGCAGGTAGTGATACGGATGAAGATGATGAAGATGAATCAGATGATGAAGATATTCAACTGATGAATCTTGGAGATGAAGATGATTCTATAGAGATTCTTGATTTGGGGTTAGACGATGAGGATGAAAATGATTCCGGCAATGAGGTTGGAGAGGAAGTAATTAATAACGAAGGTGTGGAAGGCGAACCGGAGGAAGTACAGCAAAGTGCAGAACCTGAAGTGATGACAGATGAAATTGCTGCAGACGAAGCAGAATCTTCAGATTATGTTCCGGAAGTTAATTTTAGTGAAGATAATTTAGAGAAGGAAGAGTTTGATATGGCAGATGAGAACAAACCAAAATTATCATTAAAATTGGCCGGTGGCGGCGGAGGCAATGCCGGAGGGTATAACGGTGGCGCCAATAGAAGCAGCTTTGGCGGCGGCGGAGGTATAGGGAGAGGCGCCGGCGGCGCTATTCTCTCAAAGGAAGAAAGAGAGTTTATGGCTCAATATGATGCAAAGCAGGCAGAGCGCGAGGCCGCAGCTAAGGAGAGGGCTAGACAGGCAAAGGAGAGAATGGCTCAAGAGCAGGCTCAGAAAGCGGAAGCAGAGCGTCAGGCGCAGCGGGCACAGGCAGAAGCAGCCAAACGAGCAGAAGAAGAAGCAAGGCAGGCAGCTATCCGGGCAGAGGAAAATGCAAGGAAGCGCGCTAAGATGGAAGAAGACAGGCTTAAGCGATTGGCAGCTATGGAGGCGGATGCAGCTAAGCGTAGAGAGGAAGAAGCTAAGATACTGGAGGAAAGACGCGCCAGAGAGGCTGAAGAACGTGCCAAAGAAGAAGAACAGGCTCGCAAGCTCGCAGAGGAGAGAGCAAGGGCAGATGCTAATGCTGAACAGCAGGCAGAGCGTGAACGCAGAGCAAGAGAAGAACAGGAGCGCAGGGAGCAGGAGCGTTTGGCAGAACAGGCTCGTAGAGAAGAAGAGGAGAAGCTGGCAGCGCAAAAGCAGGCTCAGGAGAAGCTTAATCAATCTGTAAATAGTGTTAAGAGTAAGGAAGAAAAAGAGCGCGAGGATGCTATTGCAGCTATTCGTGCCAAAGTGCAGGCGGAGAGAGCGGCTAAGGAAGAAAAGAAGAGAAAGGCTCAGGAAGTTCTTGACGAGCAGGAAAGGCGTAAGATTAAGCAGATGCCTAATTGGAAGAGAAAGCAGGTACCTGCGGATACGCTGGAACGTCTTGGAATGGCAATTGATGAAAATGGAGAACTGATTGATCCTAAAGCAAATAATAATCAGGCAGAGCCGGAACAGCCTGTTAAGGCACAGGAGGCGACAGAGCAGCCTAAAGCAGATACGCAGGTGGAACAGCCTGCTAAGGAACAGGAGGCGGCAGAGCAGCCTAAAGCAGATACGCAAGTGGAACAGCCTGCTAAAGCACAAGGAGAGGAGGCTGTACCTCAGGAAACTATAGAGATTACTCCCGGTCGAGAGGATGCTGATAAGGTAGAGATTACTGCAGGTCGTGAAGATGGGCCGGAGGGAGTTAAGGTTGAAGATTCAGGCGAGACTCTTGAGAATACTGCATTTTTAGGAGGAAGCTTAAGTGAGGCCGGTTTGACGGGCGCTAAACTGAGCGAAGTTGACCATAATGAGATAACACTGGAAAATGTTGCGTTTGTAGGTGAATCGCTTCAGACAGATGCCGATTTTGAGGCAGAACAAAAGGCTAAAGAGGAAGCTGAGTCGGTGGCAGAGGAGCCGGAGGTAATACAGCTAGGAGCAGAAGCACCGGCAGCAGAGGAGCCAGAGGTAATACAGCTAGGAGCGGAAGCACCGGCAGCAGAGGAGCCGGAAGTAATACAGCTAGGAGCGGAAGCGCCGGCAGCAGAGGAGCCGGAGGTAATACAGCTAGGAGCGGAAGCGCCGGCAGCAGAGGAGCCGGAAGTAATTCAGCTAGGAACGGAAGCACCGGCAGCAGAGGAACCGGAAGTAATACAGCTAGGAACGGAAGCGCCGGCAGCAGAGGAGCCGGAAGTAATACAGCTAGGAACGGAAGCGCCGGCAGCAGAGGAGCCAGAGGTAATACAGCTAGGAACGGAAGCGCCGGCGGCAGAGGAACCGGAAGTAATACAGCTAGGAACGGAAGCGCCGGCAGCAGAGGAACCGGAAGTAATACAGCTAGGAGCAGAAGAACCGGCAGCAGAGGAGCCAGAGGTAATCCAATTGGGAACGGAAGAACCGGCGCCAGTAGAAGCTGTACCAGAGCAGCCAAAGGAAGAAGCTCCAGCACAAGCGCCGGAACCAGAGCAGCCTAAAGAAGAAGCTCCAGCACAAGCGCCGGAACCGGAGCAACCAAAGGTTAGCAAGGTGATTGAAGGCGTAGAATTCAACGACAGAGATATTCCTATTGTGGCAGAGAAATATATTGGCAAGTATGTGGCGTCTTCGGCTGTCCGCAAGCAATTTAGAAAGCCTTTGGAAAATATTATTAAAAAGCGAGGAGTACGACGTAATATAGCAGTTCTTTCTAAGAAAGGATGCAGCGTTTCTAATGTAGCAATTGATTTTGCCAGAACTTACCATGAGCTGGGCTTGTGTAAGACCAGAGTAGTTGCTACCATAAAGGCAAAGGTTTTGAATAAAACAGATTTGAATAAGATTCTTCCTAAGCTAAAGGGTGGCTGTTTAGTGATTGAACACGCTGGGGATTTGACTACTGAAAAGGCTTCAGAAGTATATGCTATGGTAAATAATCCGGATAACGACATTGTATTAATGTTGGTGGGTGAGGTTACGTCAGTAGCTACTATGCTTGGTAAGAATGCAGAGTTAAGTTCTTTATTTAAGACATTATTCTTGCTGCATGAGTTGTCACATCTTGATTTGGCTGACATTGCTATTGCTTATATGAAGGAACATGGTTACAGCGCAGATGAAGAAGGACTTCGGGCTATGAAGGACAGAATCGCTGCAATGGATCACGACGGAATTGATAATGTGTTAGCAATGGTGGATGGAGCTATAGCCAAGGCGGAAAAGCGTTCTCAGGACAAATTGTCAGATGTAGTATTTTTAGATACATTGGAGGATAGCGGATTGAATGTTTTGAAGGAATTTGATTTTGAATAAGCCGATATTATTTTAAAATATTCCTGATATTTTAGAGAGAATTGGAAACACTACTGTATGCATATAAATTGCATTTACAGTAGTGTTTTTTTTGTGAACAAAAACCAAATAGGTGGCTTGACAGTTTGTATACCAATCGGTATAATATATACGTAGTTTCATATATATCAGTGTATTGAGATTTAGATAAACCATTTAGCGGGATGCGAGCGATACATACACTGAATTGCAAATAGCGGATAGGAGAAGAAATGGATAACCGTAAAAACATTTTAGATGTGGCGCTTTGCCTGTTCCATCAAAAGGGGTATGATGCGGTTAGTGTGCAGGAGATTGTGGAGAAGGCTGGAATTACGAAGCCTACATTGTATTATTATTTCGGAAGTAAGTATGGACTGCTTGAGGCTTTACTGGAGGATGGGTTTAAGCGATTGAATAGTAGAATATATCCTGCAATGGAATGCTGCGATTCGGATGTCAGAGAAGTTTTGTTTCAGGTTACTAGAGCATTTATGCATTTTGCTGTGGAGGATAACAAGTTTTTTTCTTTTATGCTGTCTTTAATGTATTCGGCAAAGGAGAATGAACCTTATCAGGCAGTGCGGCCGCATTTGCATTCGTTATACCGCAGCATAATTGAATTATTTGAAAGAAACTCACAGCAGCTTGGCAACATGAATGGCAGACAGGAACAGTTTGCTATGGGTTTTTTAGGTTTTTTAAATCAGTATGCATTTACATTTATGGTGAAGCATGACGGACAAGAGGATACGCTGGCCGAGCATGTAACGGATGATGAGATGCGAGGTTTAGTTCAACAGTTTATGTATGGAATCGTTAATTGATGCAATAATAATTATATAAATTTTTAAAGAAAGGTGAATTATTATGGAGAGACATATTGAGCAGTTTGTTAATTTTAATGTGCTGGATAGGATTGTTATGGGATATGAAGCGCAGCCGCAGAATGTGCTGGGACCTCATAAGGTTGGAGACGGATATGTAATTACCGCTTATCATCCTCATGCATGCGGTATGACGGTTCGCATGGATGGCGATATGGAAGACAGGGAGATGGAGCGCATTCATGAAGGTGGAGTTTATTCTATTTATATAAAAACCAATAAGTATTTGGAGTATAAGATTACCATGTATTTTGAAGGCGGCGGCAAGAGAGTTAGCGAGGATCCATATAGGTTTCCGTCTTATATTACTGAGGCAGACTGTTATGTTTTTGGTAATGGCAGCCACTATGAGATATATGAGAAGCTCGGAGCTCACCCTATGGAGATGGAGGGAGTTTATGGTACTTATTTTGCGGTTTGGGCGCCTCATGCAAAGCGTGTAAGCTTAGTAGGTGATATGAATATGTGGGATGGACGGGTTTATCCCATGAGACGCCGCCAAGATATGGGTATTTTTGACATTTTTATTCCTCATGTCGGAGCAGGTGAAATTTACAAATATGAGATTTTGACAGCGGACAATAAGCTTATTTTGAAGTCTGATCCCTATGGTAATTCGTTCCAGATGAGACCTGAAAATGCTTCAGTAGTGGCGGATTTGAGGAATTATGCATGGAAGGATGAAAAGTGGATTGCTAAGAGAAATGCTTCTGATACATATACTCAGCCGATGAATATTTATGAGGTTCATCTGGGATCTTGGAAGCGAGCTGGGGAGAAGCAGGATAAGTTTATGAATTATCGCGATATCGCCCATGATTTAGCAGAATATTGTAACTATATGGGATATACGCATGTTGAGTTGGTGGGGATTTCAGAGCATCCGTTTGATGGCTCTTGGGGTTATCAGGTAACAGGATATTATGCTCCAACTTCTAGATATGGAGAACCGCTGGATTTTATGTATTTTGTAGATTATCTTCATCAACATGATATTAGTGTGATTTTGGATTGGGTTCCGGCACATTTTCCAAAGGATGCATTTGCGATGGGAAGGTTTGACGGAGAACCTTTGTATGAGCATCCGGATTCAAGGCTTGGCGAGCATCCGGATTGGGGAACGTATATTTTTAATTATGGAAAAACAGAGGTTTCTAATTTCCTGATTGGAAGCGCTTTGTTCTGGCTTGAGAAGTTTCATATTGATGCGTTGCGTACTGATGCGGTGGCGTCAATGCTTTATCTTGATTATGGAAAGCAGGATGGACAGTGGGTTGCCAATAAGTATGGCGGAAAGGAGAATTTAGAAGCTGTAGAGTTTTTGAAGCATTTGAATTCTATTGTGGTAAGGCGTCAGCCGGGAGCTATGATTATTGCAGAGGAGTCTACTGCATGGCCAAAGGTAACTGCTCCGCCTGAGTATGATGGTCTTGGATTTGCTTACAAGTGGAATATGGGATGGATGAATGATTTTATAGAATATATTTCCAAGGATCCATTATTTAGAAAAGGTGTTCATAATAAGATGACATTTGCTATGGCATATCATCATTCAGAGAAATACATTTTGGTTTTGTCTCATGATGAGGTAGTGCATGGTAAATGCTCCATGATTAATAAACAGCCGGGTGAGATGCCGGCGAAGTTTATGGGACTTCGTGTTTCTTATGGATTTATGTTTGGACATCCTGGTAAGAAGCTTTTGTTTATGGGACAGGATTTTGGACAGCTTCGGGAGTGGAGTGAGGAACGTAGTCTGGATTGGTATTTACTGGACGATCCACAACATAGAGGCGTACATGATTGGGTAAGGGCTTTGCTTCATTTGGAGAAGGATTATAAAGCGCTTTATGCTACAGATTATACAGAGGGATTTGAGTGGATTAATGCAGATGATGCAGAAAAATCTATTTATACCTTCTATAGAAAGTCGCCGGATGGTAAAAAATCATTGGTATTTGTATGCAATTTTACGCCGGTTGTTTGGGATGAAGGTTATCGCGTAGGCGTGCCATGTGCAGGTAAATATAAAGAGATTTTAAATAGTGACGCTAAAGAATTTGGCGGAAGCGGTTTCCATATGAATGGCACAGTGTCTGCTTCTCAAGTTGAATGGGATGGCAGAGAGTATTCAATTCCGGTTAAGGTGCCGCCGCTCGGCTGTGTAATTTTTGAGTATAATCACAAGCTTCCTAAAACTAAAGAGCAGTTAGAAAAGGAGAGAGAGGCAAGGGCAGCCGCAAAGAAGACAACTACGAAGAAGACAGCCGCAAAGAAGGATACAGCAAGTAAGACAAAAGCGGCAGTAACGACAAAAGCGACAGCAGCAAAGAAGGATACGGCAAGTAAGACAAAAGCGACCACAGCAAAGAAGGAGGCTGCAAGCAAGACTAAAGCGGCAGCAACGACGAAAGCGACCACAGCAAAGAAGGATACAGCAAGCAAGACAAAAGCGACAGCAACGATAACGAAGGAGACCACAACAAAGAAAGAACCGGTAAAGCCGGCAGAGAAAAAGGCAGAGCTTGTAAAAGTTACAAAGAAACTTCCTGCGAATATCACGAAGAATGAAAATGCTACAAAAAAATAAAATATTAACAGTGAAAGTAAATCACTTAAACTTTTCCGGAATCGTTAGATAAAGGGCAGTTTCTACTGTTCTATTTCGTGTCAAGTTTGTATCCAATGCCCCATATAGTTGCAATATATGGGGCGTTTTTTCCAGCAGCATCTAATTTTTTTCGCAAATTGCTAATATGAACAATTACAGCGCTTTCATCAACATAAATGTCGTCCCAGATTTGCTCTAAAATCATGTCTTTTGTATATACTTGCTCAGGATGTTCAATCAATAAACGTAGCAATTCATATTCTTTAGGAGTAAGAGTGATTTTATTATTTGCTACAGCAACCGTTTTTGCACTATCGTCTAAAACGATGTCTCTATATGTGTAAATTAGGTGTTGGTTTAAAGATTTTTTCGAGCGTCTAAGAACAGATTCCAATCTCGCTAAAACTTCTTCAAAAACAAATGGTTTTGTAATGTAATCATCAGCTCCATTCTGAAGTAAGGAAATTTTAGAATTTATTTCTCCTTTTGCAGAAATAATTAGAATGGGTATATCGCTATTTCTGCGAATTTGTTGTAATATTTTCTCACCTGACAAGTCGGGCAACATTAAATCTAACAATATTGCTTGGTATGGTGAATTAGAGGCGTCGGCTTTCTCATAATAACTAAGAGCATTTAAACCATTACTAGCTATGTCAGATTCAAAATCTTTACGCAATAAGAATTGTTGTAGTAAAAATGCGATTTCATCATCATCTTCTATAATTAGTATCTTTCCCATTATGTTATCCTCCTAGTATATATTTTAATACTACACTATATCATATAAATATTTAACTGTCAAAATTTTATATTCTTTATTTTATTAAGAAAACATTAGAATCTTTGTAAAATCTTTATATTTTCCATTAGAATTTCTTAATGTTTCATATATATAGTATAAACAAGCGGAGGAGGTGTTTTATAATGGAAAAAAAGGCATTGGAAATGCAACAAGTATATAAATCTTATAAAAAGATTGATATACTTCAGAATATAAATTTGTCCATTCCAAAGGGTGCCATATGTGGTCTGATAGGCGAAAACGGTGCGGGAAAGAGTACTATTATGAAATTGATAGCCGGAACAAGTTATGTATCTTCAGGAAATATTTATATTAACAGTAAGGATGTTACACAAGGTAATCATGAAGAAAGACGAAATATGGGTTGCCTGATTGAACATCCGACTATCTATAAAGATATGACTGCATGGGAAAATCTGGAAATACAGCGGGTAATGAAAGGAATCCCTGGTAAGGAGTGTATTGACGAAGTATTAAAGGCTGTAGATTTGCAATCATCCGCCAATCAAAAAGCGGGCAAGTATTCATTAGGAATGAAGCAACGCTTAGGAATTGCAATTGCAATGCTTGGTGAACCGGAATTTTTAATTTTAGATGAACCAATGAATGGTTTAGATCCGGAAAAGATACATTTTATTAGAGAATTTTTATTAAAAAGAAACAAGGAATATCATACAACAATACTAATTTCAAGTCACATTTTAGAAGAATTGGGACACATGGCAACAATGTATTGTTTTATTCATAAAGGACATATTCTTGAAAGTATTACAAAAAAAGAGCTGGATGAAAGATGTCGTCAACACATAGATATTAGAGTAAATAATGTTCAACAGGTTTGTGCAATACTTGAAAATAAATTGAAAATCTCTGAAATAAATGTGACTGACAATGGTAAAATTCAATTATTTGAGATGATGGAAACTCCGGAAATTATTTCCCGTTGTATAGTAGAAAATGGTTTTGATCTGTATGAATTAGCAGTTAGACAGGAAACACTGGAAAATTATTATATGAGTCTTTTATTATCGGCTGGCGATTAGAGGGGTGTTATATGAATTTGATTAAAACTGAATGGAAAAAAATTTGGTATAGGAAAAAAATAACTCATACGATAATTATATGTTTTGCTGTTAGTCTGTTTTGTATTGCACTCATGGTTATGGCAAAATCCAATAACAGTTACTTTAGTGTTATGCAGGCATATTATGAAGTTGATGAGAATGAACCTAGTATAATTCCTGAAGATACCGAGCTATCTCCAGAAAATTCTATAGGTTATATATTAGGATTAAATAGCTGGAATAAACCAAAGTCATTTGAAATATACCGTTCTGCTATGTTTCCCACATTTATTTTTATGATGATTTTTTTGATTAATATGTCAGCGCTTTATTCAGAAGACTACTCTTTACTTATGTTCCGGCAAGCGATTTTTTGTGGGGCGGGGAAATTAAAAATATTTATTTCTAAATTTCTTGTAAACCACATTTTTTTTGGAATTATTTATATAGTGAATACAATAGGGTTATATATTTTCTTTAGCATATATACAGGATATCTCTCATCCGGAAAAGATATTGGTATGCTGATATTATCTCTTTTGTTGAGTTTACTTAATTTCGCAGTATTTGAATCGGCGGCTGTTTTGCTTGTGGTATATACCAAAAATTCTGTTGTTGGAATTATTAGTAATGTACTTTGGTTTTTTAGCAGTTTTATGATTTATCCTATGTTGCATAAAGATTTTTGGAGTTACGGAAAGGCAATTGGTATTTTTGTTACTTTAAGTCCTGGAACGTATTTATATAAAATTTGTTCGGGATTAGTTACAAAAGAAGTGATATTGGATAATCTTATATATGGTACATTTATGTTACTTATTCTTTGGGGTATTATGGTGCAGAAATTAAGAAAGCAAGAAATTTGATAGGAGTAATAAATATGATGGTTAAAATGATTAAAACAGAATTAAAAAAAATATGTTTTTCAAGACTATCAAAATTAGTTCTTCTCCTCATGATGGTTGCTTATTTTGTAATTATTTACTACTGTGTAAATACTGTCATGCAATGTGAGGGAGATTTAAATGGAATGAATTCACATTTGGCTATTTTATCCACAGATATTGATGACGGACAAAGTAGCGAATTAATAACAAATACAAATACATTTGGTTATTGGTTGGGTATGAATGATTGGGGAAATATAAAGTTTTTTGAAATGTATAGAACAGCAATGTTTCCGGCATTATTAATTGTAATTTTATTTGTAATATATTTTGTAGTTTCCTTTGGAAATGAATTTTCTGGATTAACGTTAAGACAGCAAATTTTTTATGGAATTAAACCACTACATGCCTTGTGGTATAAGTATATTGTAAACTCTTTAGTGCTTGGTATTTGTTACACAATAACTAATACTATAGTTTGGATAGTTTTGACGATGTGTCTTGGTTTTCAATCATCTATTGAAGACTTGAGTATTATCGTATTAGCGTCAATATTAAATGTGTTATGTTTTATGACGTTTGCTAACATAGGGGTATTGCTTATTACGATATTCCGAAAAATTTCTCTTGTGATTGGTATAGCTATAAGTTGGATACTTGTTGATTATATCTTTTATCTTGGATGTGTCACAGATATATGGAATTATGGGAAAATAGTTGGTTGTATTTTAATAGCGAATCCAGGGACATATATGTATAAGATTAATAATTATGGACTAGGAATAGATAGCGAATTGATTGTTCAAACAATAATTAATTTTATAATTACATTAATAATTGTGTGGGGGATATTAGCTGCATACCTAAGAAAAAAAGAGTTTTAAAAAGGTATCAACGTGTACCAAAGAGAATGCACTATGATATATAATTATCAATGATATCAATGATAAAATCTGACGAAAGGAGGAAAAGTAACTATGGAATGGATTGCAAATACAACTTCAGTGACAACATGTGCTGCCAAGAAAAAGAAATGCAAAATATATGTTAAAAGTAATATTGCAAAATCTAAATTGTTTCTTTAAAAAGGGAAATATATACGGAATTGTTGGAGAAAACGGAAAAGG
>CANQSN010000041.1 GCA_947626505.1 uncultured Lachnospiraceae bacterium | reverse complement strand
GCTTAGCAGATTAAATCCAAATCCATTTGGGACGCCAATATACAGTACGCCGCTTCCCTTTATAACCGGAGGAAGCTGATTTAAAAAATCTTCGCTAAAGTTAAATTTTTGTTTTTTAATTTTATTTTTGCTGTCGTTGTCAAAGCTCCACTTTCCATTATTGCATACTGCCTTGACAAAAATTGCATTTTCCTTGTCGGATTGAATATCCTCCTCACTCGTATTGTATTCAGCATAGTATCCGGAAAACTCGTTATCTACAAAAAAATTATACTGCAATTGATTAATAGTCGTCACATTCCAATAGTCGCCGCCATACTGCTGACTGCCTATAATATTCTGCATATTAATATAAGCCATACTGCTTTTTACCGTAGAAAACGGAGTAGTAATTATAGACTTTTCAAAATCCTCAATAGATTCGGTATTTAAAGCGGCAACAGGAATATAAAAATTCTGATCCATACCGGCGTCCCTTAGAGAATAATCAAAAAAATAATTTCCCGTGTCGTCGTCAGAAACTTCCAGCACAAAATGTCCTAAACCCTTTTTTGAAGTGGCGGCATACGCCACCACGCTGTTGTTATATTTATTGTAAAATCCTAAAGCATTATCATAATCTCGCATTCCATTATAACTTTCGGCAAAATTATTGGCGACAAACACGTCGTTCATAACACCTTCTTCTAAATATTTATTTAAAAGGCTATAATAATCCTTACCCTTGATATGCAAAAATCTCTGACATTCCTCACCATCATACCTGTTTTCAATATAATCCTTTAACTGTGAATAAAACAAATAATCATCATTTCCCATATCTGAACCGTTTGAAATATTGGCCGCCACTTTCGGCATTTCGCTATAAAGCTGGTCAACGCTGATTCTTTTATATATCCAGTTCTCCTTGTCAATATCCCCTATTCCATCAGCGGGCTGAACATCCAAAATATCAGAATATTCCACTGTATAGTAAGCGGCCTGTTTCATATCCATACCTGATAACCGTATATCAGAATACCCCAGCGATGCAATATAGCTATTCATTTCAACCGCCCACTGGTCCATGGTTTTTGCAAAACATTCGCTTTCATAAAACGTATCCGCAGTATTATATTGTGATTTGGGATAATCAAGACATAACTTGTAGTCAAACACAGCTAATGCGCAGACTATAAACGTCACCAGTGAAAAAAATAAACCCGACTTGCATACAATACCCAATATTTTCTTGTTCATGCTGTCACATCCTTTACAATTCTAACGCTTTATCAGATTTTACATATATAAAGCTATCCTATTACAGACTGTAAAAAGCTTCATACGCAAAATAAAAGATAATTACTTTGGTATCTCCATCTTATATCCCTGTCCCCATACTACCTTCAGATAACGCGGTTCCTTGGGATTAATCTCAATTTTTTCTCGAATGTGGCGAATATGCACAGCAACAATATTGTCTGCACCTATAGCCTCCTCCTCCCAGATTTGCTCGTAAATCTGAGAAGTAGAAAATACCATGCCGGGATGCTCCATAAGAAAATGTAAAATTGAAAACTCAATAGGAGTAAGCCTCACTTCGTCCCCATCGACAGTAACCCTCTTGCAGTCGTTGTCAATGGACAAGCCTCCAATGGTGAGTATGTTATCATTTTTCTCCTCCTTACCGCTTCCCATAGAGTTAAGGGTAATATAGCGGCGGAGCTGACTTTTTACCCTTGCAACAAGCTCCAGCGGGTGAAACGGTTTCGTCACATAATCATCCGCTCCAATATTGAGCCCAAGTATCTTATCTGCATCCTCGGATTTGGCTGACAGTATAATAACCGGTATGTTACTCTGTTCTCTAAGCTTCATGGTTGCATGAATCCCATCCATCTTCGGCATCATAATATCAATCAAAAGCAAATGAATCTCCTGCTCTTTAAGCGCCTTAAGGGCCTGCATTCCATCATAGGCCTTTACTACCTCATACCCTTCGGAGGTTAAGTAAATGCTGATTGCCTCCACAATCTCCCTATCGTCGTCACATACCAGTATCCTGCACATATCCAATCCTCCATTCGTAAAATGCAATCCGGTACAACATTCTTTATATGCCTAATACAGTTAATGATTATTGTACTAAATCACTTTACATATACTAACATCTAAATATTAAAAGCCAGTCTAACAAATTATTAAGAAATTATTAATATGAATTACAGCCCCCAAAAATCCTTGATACAAGCTTCTATATTGTTTAGCGTAACCCTCTTAACATCACTCCACTCCTGTGGAAAAAGGGCGCGGTACTCCCTGTAATTAAAGCGGTCGTCCATAAGCAGAATAACGCCTCTGTCATTTTCTGTACGTATAACTCTGCCCGCCGCCTGAAGTACCTTATTCATTCCCGGATAAATATATGAGTAGGCAAACCCATCCATGCCCTGATTAGTAAAAACATTCTGAATAAGCTTTCTTTCCACACAGACCTGCGGAAGTCCGTTTCCCACCACAAAGGCGCCAATCAGTTGCTCGTCCCTTAAATCAATACCCTCTGAAAATATTCCCCCCAAAATGCAAAATGCAATAAGCGGCGTATCCTCCCGCTTTTGAAACTCCCTTAAAAATTCCTCACGTTCCTTTTCACTCATATTGCTTTCCTGAATCAGAAGGCGCCTTCCTTCTGAAAGCCCCTGTTCTAAAGCAATATCATACACCTCCTCCATCATTTTGTAAGAGGAGAAAAATACCATATAATTTCCTTGTTTTACTGTACCAAGCTTCAAATAATCCACAATCCTAAGATACTGCTCTTGCCCCCGACTGCTGTATTTGCTGGTAACGCCGCTTGTAATTGCAAGAAATCGGTTCTCTGTATGAAAGGGCGATGGAATGTACACTGCACGCTCATGTTTATCTCCGGTAAGCAGCTCCTTATAATAATTCACAGGCAAAAGCGTCGCTGAAAAAAAGATTGTGCTTTTCCCCTTATTAAGCACATTACTTAAGCAATCACTGGGATTTACGCAAAACAGCTTAAGCATCAAATCATTTTTTCCATAAGCCTCTGCATAAATCACGTATTTTTCATTTACTAATGAATACATATTAATAAAATGATGCGCCTGAAAATAAAAATCCATAGCCTCGTTTAAACCCGAATACTCCGCCCTCTCCTCTATAAGCTTTTCCATCTCCGCCACGAATTGCATTAAATGAATCATTACCGTATCGCAATTATCAAGCGTAATATAACGTTCATAACCTCTGTTTTCTATAATTTCCTCATTTATCCTTCTATTGAGCGAAAGCATATCCCGATTCAAATGCGAAAGCGCCTTTTCTGCTCCCTTTGAAACAGGCTTTAATATCCTTCTGACAGCCATAATATCCCTTTTTTTAAGCTCTGCGCTGTACATATTCCTTCCCCTGTCCACCAGATTATGCGCCTCATCCACCAAAAACAAGTATTTCTCTTTTAGACCGCCCTCTGAAAAAAATCTCTTTAGCTGAACCTTTGGATCAAACAAATAGTTGTAGTCGCAAATAACCGAATCCACCCACAACGACACATCTAAAGCTAACTCGTATGGGCATACCATGTAGCTCTGAGAATACTCCTCAATACATTCCCTTGTAATACTTTCCTCATTTGTAAGCAATTCATACAGGCAGTCGTTTATCCTGTCAAAATGGCCTTTTGCGCGCTCGCAAAACGCCGGATTACAGTTGCGCTCATCTAATATGCAAAGCTTGTCCCTTGCAGAAATAGTAACTGAAGACAGCTTAAGGCCTTGCTCCCTGAGCAGGCTAAAGCTCTCCTCCGCAACAGTCCTTGTTATAGTCTTTGCAGTCAAATAAAAAATCTTGTCCGCCACGCCTTCTCCCACTGCCTTCACAGCGGGAAACACTGTGGAAATAGTCTTTCCTACTCCCGTAGGCGCTTGGCAGAACAAACGCTCTCCTCTTTTCATGGCAGAATATACATTAGCCGCCATTTCCTTTTGCCCATTTCTATACGTAAATGGGAAAACAGCTTCATTTGCAGTTTTAACAAGCGCCTCATGGTGATTAATCTCAAACTCCAAAAAGCGGGTATAATCCCACACAAGCTTAAAAAACCATGTTTCCAGTTCTTCAAAGGAATACTTATACCAGAATCTCTTTAAAGCTTCATTTTCAAGATTTACATAAGTAATCTGCACCAGCATGTCGGAAAGCCCGTTGTCCCTCGCATACATATAAGCGTAGCATTTAGCCTGCGCAATATGCACCGCCTCCGGCTCGCTGATATCATAAACATTACGGTACATGCATTTAATCTCATCTATTGTCACAAGAGGGACTTTCTCATCCTGATGCTTTCTAAATTCCTCCTCAACCCATTTCTTCATGCCATTTACTTCAGGCAAATAATCAATCACTCCGTCTGCTCGTCCCTCCACAGTAAGCATTGCGCATTCCACATCCATTGTTACAGAAAGAGAGACCTCTGCAGCATAGCGGTTTCCCCCTCGGTTTTGCAGTTTTCTGTGCATCTTCGCTCCCGCCTGCATAGCGTCAACATCAGCCCGCAAAAGCGCTCCCTCTCTTATATCTCCCTCTCTTAGAATAAACTCTACCAAGTTTCTTACAGAAATCCTTCGCTCAGGCTTTTTTATAACCTCCATATTTTTCTCCTTCCGGCTAAAATAAAAAAGCGGTCAAAACGACCACTATTTTTATCATTTAAAATCACCTATAGGCTTATCCATTCTAAGGATATGATTGCCAAGCCACGAAAACAGAAAATCCAGCAAATCCTCTAAGTATTCCTTCTGATTCTCTATTTTCTCCCCTAAGTCTCTCTCTGAAAGCCTTTCAAGGAAAATACTGTGCGCTCGCTGCTGCGCTTCAAGACCGGGATACCCGATACTCTCCATATATTCTTCTTCATGGGTAAAATGATTTGCAGTATACTCCTCAAGCTCGTCCAAAAGTCCTAAAATATCGTCATAGATATCCCTAGAAGCATCATTCTCCACCAATCGGTACGCCCGTCCTATAATATCAAACAGCTTACGGTGTTCGTCATCAATCTCAGGGATTCCTGTACGATACTTCTCTGTAAAAGTAAAAAACTCATCCTCGTCCATAACCTTATCGGCAATGTGCGTCATCCTGCCAATCAATATATCGCTGCTTAAAATGTGCGAGTAAAGCCATCTTGTCAGATATATAAGCGTATCCTTCAAAATCTTCCTTTTCTCATCATCATCAAGCTCTATCATATCAATCGCCCTCATCTTATTGAGGAACATTGAATGTTCAAGCTTCTGTCTTGTCAGTTCTATATCGGCAGTATCCTCCATGTACTTCTCCTCATGGGCGAAATGCACCTCGCCATATTCAATAAGCCTTTCAACATAATGCTTAAGCTCATCTCTTTCATCAAAATCTCCTTTATGTACTGCATCCATAATCTGATTCATTAACGAAAAAAGATATTGATGCTCCTCGTCAATCTGCTCTACTCCAACCATACAATCTTTAGTATATTCAAACATAAAATCGCCCTCCCAAACTCTTAATTAATTACAACTATAGTATGCCATAAATTGCCTTTTTCCTCAAGGGTTAGTTGTAAGCCATTCCAAAAACTATGGCAATACGTATTTTTCTTTGTATAACAGGTAATGCTCGCGGAACTCAGTATCTTCTCCTTTGTCCAGAGATTCCAGATACTCATGCGCCTCAATATCTTCTTCATCCTTCTGAATAACAGAAATAGCAATATTGCTGCAATGGTCTGCCACTCTCTCTAAATCCGTAGAAAGGTCAGACAGCACAAATCCCATCTCCACACTGCATTTTCCTTTGCGAAGCCTTTTCACATGACGCTTCTTAACATCCTTATTGAGCTTGTCAATCACCTCTTCAAGCGGTTCAACCATACTTGCCAATGACTTGTCGCTTCCAATAAATGCATTTACCGATAACTCCATAATATCAATTACCGCTTGGGTAAATACTGCCAATTCCTTCTCCGCCTTTTGTGAAAATGCCTGCTCCTTAATATTCATTTTCTTTACCGCCTGCATGATATTCATAGAATAATCTGAAATTCTTTCAAAATCACCAATACAGTGCTGCAGCTCCGCCAAATGCTGACTATCCTTCTTAGACAAACCTCTTGAAGAAAGCTTAAGCAGATATTTTAACAGCGTATCCTCATAATGATCCACTCTGCCTTCCAAATTAAATACCTCGTCAGCCACTTCCTGATTATAATTACCAATCAGCGAAATAGCCTTTTTTAGAGAACGCATTGTTATCTCCGCCATATGCTCTGTTGCGGTCTGCGCCTGCATAAGAGCAAATTCCGGTCTCTCTAAGAAACGCTCGTCCAAATGCAGCAACGCTGTTTCCTGATGCGCCCTAATCTCTTCATCAGCCTCATTTTCTCCATCATCCTTAACAGACAAAGTAGCAAGCTTCTCAAGTAATCTTGAAAATGGCAGTAAAACAATAGTCGCCCCCACATTAAACAGTGAATGGATAACAGCTATTCCCGCCGGCCCCGCCACATCATTAAGGAAAGCAAAAGGCGCGAAAATATTCACCGTATAAAATACAACCATAAATACAACCGTTCCTATAACATTAAAATACAAGTGTACAAACGCCGCCCTTCTTGCATTTTTACTGGCGCCTACCGCTGAAAGCAACGCTGTCACACATGTTCCTATATTCTGTCCCATAATTATCGGCAGAACTGTACTATAACCAAGACTTCCCGTAGAACAAAGCGCCTGTAAAATACCAACGGACGCAGACGAGCTCTGAATCACTGCAGTCAGCAAAGCTCCCGCTATCATACCCAAAAACGGATTAGAAAACATAGTTAAAATGCTTGTAAATTCCGGTATATCCTTGAGAGGTTCGACTGCCTTGCTCATGGTATCCATACCAAACATAAGTATTGCAAAGCCGATTAAAATAGCTCCTATATCTTTCTTCCTGTCGCTCTTTGCAAACATTAAAAAAGCCACACCTATTAACGCCAATACCGGCGAAAATGATGTTGGTTTTAACAGCATTACAAAAAAATTATCGCTTTCAATTCCTGATAAACTCAAAATCCATGAGGTTATTGTTGTACCTACATTGGCGCCCATAATAATACCCACCGCCTGATGAAGCTTCATCAAACCTGAGTTTACAAATCCCACAACCATAACAGTCGTAGCGGAAGAAGACTGAATTACCGCTGTAACTCCGGCTCCTAAAATTACTGCCTTTATAGGACTGGACGTCAGTCTTGCCAATATTCCTTCCAGCTTACCGCCGGACACCTTTGCAAGCCCGTCTCCCATTAAACTCATTCCATAAAGAAAAAGTGCCAATCCTCCAAACATCGTAAGTACGCTAAAAAAATCCATCATAACTCCTTTGCTGTGCATAATACATAATTACTATTTCATTTTACTACTTTCTCACCCAGATTACAAAGCTTATGTGAAATTTATCTGGTGTAAATGTAAAATTTAGTTAAATTTCTTAAATAATTGTTATAAAGACCTTTTCATTTATCTATTCCTTATATATCCCTCTGCGGAAATAGCGGCATTTGCTCCGTCAGAGACCGCTGTAACTACCTGCCTGAGCGTCTTTGTCCTTACGTCTCCTGCGGCAAATATCCCATCAAGCGAAGTCTTTCCATCCTCCCCCGCCACAATATAACCGCTTTCATCAAGCTCTACAAGCTCTTTAACCAGCTCAGTTTCAGGCTCCATTCCAACTGCAATAAAAATTCCATTTACGTCAATACGCCTTCCGTTATCCAAAATAGCTGTTGAAACCATAGGTTCTCCTGATATATCTATTAGCTGCGCCTTTGTTACAAGCTCGACATTATCCCTGTTCTTTAAACGGTTAAGCGTGTGGGACGAGCCGCGAAATTCATCTCGTCTGTGTATAACATATACTTTACCACAAATTTCAGAAAGATACAAAGCATCATCTAACGCTGTATTTCCGCCTCCGATAACTGCAACATCCTTACTGCGGTAAAACATTCCATCACATACTGCACAATAAGATATACCCTTACCCTGATACTTCTCCTCTGCTGCAATTCCAAGACGCCTGTGTGTGGCTCCGGCTGAATATATGATAGTTTTTGTTTTAAGTCTCATATTGTCAGACAATTCGATTGTAAATCCGCCCTCTGCCTTAGTAATCTTTGCCGCGGACTTGTCTGCAATCTCTACTTCTAATGAAACAGCGTCTTTATAGAACTTGTCCGCCATTTCATAACCGCTCATTCCTACCATTCCAATATAATTATCTACCTGCCTGCTCTCCGAAATCTGACCTGCTCCTTTGGCATTTTTATCAAGCACTACCACATCCAGCCCCGCCCGCTTTGCATAAATTCCGGCAGATAATCCGGCGGGACCGCCTCCAATAATCACAATGTCCCTCATAAAATATCCTCCAATTTCCCACTATCATTTTTATAGTATACCTTTTTGCAGGTTCATTTATTCCATGCATAGCGGCGACATCAGGATTACTCATATTTTTTAATAATAATGCTGGCATTATGCCCGCCAAATCCCAGAGAATTGGACATTGCATAAGAAACCTTATGATTCCTGCCCTGATTTGGGACAATATCTAAATCACATTCCTCGTCAGGTACATTGTAATTGACAGTCGGCGGAATATAATCCTCCTTTACTGCCAAGGCAATAAAAACTGCCTCCAAAGCTCCGCTGGCTCCCAGCAAATGTCCGGTCATTGACTTTGTAGAGCTTATCATTACCTTTTTTGCCGACTCCTTAAACGCCTTCTTTATTGCAGCAGTTTCTGAACGGTCATTAAGAGATGTAGATGTTCCATGTGCGTTTATATAGGTAATCTGCTCAGGCGTAACCTTAGCATCCTCCATAGCAAGCTCCATGCATCTCGCTGCGCCGCTTCCATCCGGAGATGGAGCAGTTACATGATATGCATCGCAATTTGCTCCGTATCCCGCCATTTCTCCATATATTTTAGCGCCTCTTGCCTTAGCATGTTCTAATTCCTCAAGTATCAAAATCCCTGCGCCCTCTCCCATAACAAATCCGTTTCTCTCCTTGTCGAATGGGATTGACGCCCGATTCGGATTCTCAGTTGCAGAAAGCGCATTAATGACAGTAAAACCTCCAATACCAAACTCAGTAATACAGCTTTCGGAACCGCCGCATACCATAATGTCTGCGTAACCGTCGCGAATCTGCCTAAAACTGTCCCCAACTGCATTTGTTCCGCCTGCACAGGCAGTTATAACAGTACTGCACATACCCTTAAGACCATATTCAATAGCTATTCTGGCTGCTGCAATATTGGAAATGGCTCCCGGAACAAAATAAGGAGAAACCCTGTCAAAACCCTTTTGTTCACCTTTAGAATGCTCTGTTTCAATCATGCCAAGACCGCCTACTCCGGTCGCAAGAATTGTTCCTGTACGTTCCCTGTCAAAGCTTTCACTCTCTAAAAGTCCCGAATCCTTAATAGCTTCCCCAGCCGCAATCAACGCCAATGCTACATATCTGTCCATCCTTTTTATTTCCTTCTTAGGAAAATAATCTTCCAGATTAAGATTCTTTATCTCTCCCGCAACCTTTACCTTTCTATTTGACGTGTCAAAATAAGTAATAGGTGCGATTCCACATCTTCCATTCTTCAATCCGTCAAAATTCTGCTCTACATTAATTCCTATTGGTGAAACAGCTCCCATTCCTGTAATAACTACTCTGCGCATTCTAAACTCCTTCCTGCCAATCAATACGCTAGTACACTAGCTTATAGCTTCCCTATACTCTGTCATAAGCTCGTTCATAAGCTCTGCTACACTGGTAATTTTATTAACTCTTCCCACATTTGCACCACAGAAAAACAATCCATCCTCTCTGTTTCCTTTTACTGCCTCAATCAACGCTCTGGAAATGCAGTAAGGTGTTTTATCGCCATGCGGACATGCCTTCAGGCAAAGGTTACAGCGTTCCGGCGACAGAGATTCTCCCTGCGCAAGTCGCTTAATCATAGGACTGTTCAATGCGCGTCCGGGCATTCCCACCGGACTTTTCACAATGGTAACGTCCTCCTCCTTAGCCTCCACAATCATTTTTTTATATTCTTCACTTGCATCACACTCATTCGTTGCAATAAAACGCGTTGCAATCTGCACTCCTGATGCTCCCTTGCCCATAAGCCTTGCCATATCGTTTCCATCAAATACGCCTCCTGCAACAAATACCGGTATCTTTCGGTTATACTTTTCCTCATAAGGAGAAATCTCGGCTAAAACCTCCGGCAAAATATCGTCTGTACTTTGCGCTGTACCATCTACTATCTCCTCGCGTTTAAAGCCTAAATGCCCTCCTGCCTTCGGCCCCTCTATCACAATAAAGTCAGGCGCTACGCCATATTTTTTATCCCATCCCTTACATATTACCTTAGCAGCCTTCCCACTGGAAACTATCGGCGCCGCCGCTACATCTGTTCCCTTTGTAACATCGGGAAGCGTAAGAGGCAGTCCCGCTCCGGAAATCACTGCCTGCACTCCGGCGTCAATAGCCGCCTTAATCGTCTCCTCGTAATGATTAACCGCCACCATTGCATTAATTGCAACAATCCCATTGCCCTCTGCAATATCAAGCGCCCTCTTAATCTCTTTATTAAGAGCCCTGATATTTGCTTCAAATGTATTCGTATCAAAGTCCGGCTCTCTGTAACCGGCATTTACCGTACTTATAACACCCATTCCGCCTTCTTTTGCTACTGCTCCGGCGAGCCTGCCTAACGAAACACCTACGCCCATGCCTCCCTGAATAATGGGAACCTCAAGCTCACGATTCATAATACGAACCATAACTAACACCTCTACTTTCCTGCATCCAATATATAGTTATAATAATTCCAGATGTAGAATTTGTCAATACGAAACATGATTTTTACAATTGTTTCACGTAGTTTTAAAAACTACGTGTGCTGCGCTTAAATATTGCTCGTTCAAAAGGCTTTTTAATCCTCTTTTTCATATATTGCACAAATCCCTTACAACCTCCCCTGCTATAATAAGCCCAGCCACAGAAGGCACAAATGCTATGCTTGCAGGAGCAGAGGCGGTCTTAGCTTTTTCCGCACTATATGAAGCCTGATTTGTCCATGTATCCTCCTTACTGTCTGATACTGCTATGTTAGCCTTTCCTTCACTTATGCGTGGCTTTATTGGTTTTTCTTTTGAATACACCACCTTGCAGTCCATAACTCCCCGCTTCTTAAGCTCCCTGCGCATCACCTTCGCAAGAGGGCAAACGCTGGTTTCATATATATCCGCCACCTCAAACATGGAAGGTACAAGCTTATTGCCCGCCCCCATAGAGCTTATAACCGGAATCTTCTCATTTTTGGCTCTGGTAATAATGTCAAGCTTTGCAGTAACTGTATCCACCGCATCCACCACATAGGAATAGCTGCTAAAATCAAACTCCGCCGCTTCCTTTGGCAGATAAAAGCATTTTATGGCGTTCACTTTTGCACATGGGTTTATCTTAAGAATACGCTGCTTCATCACATCTGCCTTATAGAGTCCAACCGTATCATGGTCGGCAATAATCTGACGGTTTATGTTACTCAATGAAACCCTGTCCTTATCGACTAATGTAAATTCGCCAACGCCGCTTCTTGCAAGCGCTTCCACTACATAACCTCCGACTCCGCCTATTCCGAATACTGCCACATGCGCTTCAAAAAGAGCTTTGATTGTATTTTCCCCTAATAGCCTTGCCGTCCTTTCAAATTGCTCCTGCATCGCTATCCCCTCCTGTATTTTCCTGTCCATCCGCCTTTTTTGTCAGTTGTCTTAAAAAATGCAGTGCGAATGGCAGCGCAAGGCATGTAGTAAGCACATCTGCAATTGCCTGAGCAAGTTGTACGCCCGTAAGTCCCCAGACAGCGGACATAACAATCAGTACCGGTATAAAAAACAAACCGTTTCTAAGCATGGAAAGAAGCGTTGCAATTCCCGCCTTACCTACACTCTGAAACATCATATTAGAGCATACTGCAAATGGCTGGAAAATCTGACCTATAAACTGAGCCGAAAGCGCCAGTGCGCCAATTTTTATAACCTCAGAATCATTGCGGAACAGCGCAACAAGCGGTTCTGCAAATTGAATCCCTACAAGCGCCACTGAACCCAAAAATATCTCTCCTACTAAAAACGTAAATAAAAACGCCTGTTTAACTCTTTTATATTTCTTTGCGCCATAATTGAAGGCGCATACCGGCTGAAAACCCTGTCCAATTCCGAGGGCTGTGGCAAATGTAAAAAAGCATATTCTGTTTACAATGGACATTGCCGCCACCGCCGCATCTCCATAAGCCCCCGCCTTGTCGTTTAAGAACATGGTGGAAATGCTTGCCAGTCCTTGTCTTATCAGGCTTGGAAAACCTGTTTTGCAAATAAGTAAATAGTCTTTCTTATCTCTGGATACATTTATTATATTTAACTTGCCTGAAGTTTTCCCCCTAAGAAACATGGACAGTAAAATCAAGAAGCTTATGCACTGTGAAACTGCTGTGGAAATACCTGCGCCAACCACACCAAGCCTAAAACATCCCATTAGCAGCCAATCGCCAAATATATTAAGAATGCCCCCTGTAGCAAGCCCCACCATTGCAAATACTGCCTGACCTTCAAACCTAAGCACATTGTTAAGGACACAACTGCTGCACATAAAAGGCGCTGCCAGCAGAATAAATATAGCGTAGGTTCTGGCATATGGCAGAATCGTTTCCGTACTTCCGAGGAGCCTCATCAGCGGATTGAGGAATACAAGTCCAAATACCATAACAAATATTCCTGCCATAAGCGCAGAAAAAAATCCGGTTGAGGTATAGCATGAAGCTCTCTCTATCTCTTTTGCTCCAAGCGCTCTTGAACTCACACTTCCTGCTCCCTGCCCAAACATAAACCCAAACGCCTGAATAATCGCCATCAATCCAAATACAACGCCAATTGCGCCGGATGCGCTTGTTCCATATTTACCAACAAAAAAAGTATCCGCCATATTATAGAGACTTGTTACCAACATACTTATAGTAGTCGGTATTCCAAGCTGCACAATAAGTTTGGGAATCGGAGTACTGGTCATTTTCTGGTATTGCATTGTTTCCCTTGAAGTTTCCTGCATAATGCTGCCTTTCCTTAATTTCAAATATTTTCCATATTTATTATAGCACCTTTATTTTAAAAATCCACATTTATTTATAGCAGCTTTATTTTCCGGGATTTGAATGTACTAATGAAAAGGATTAATAAAAACAGGCGGCCATGCTATTGCACGACCGCCAATTTTTACAATACAGACTCAATATTATTAAGAATATCCGGTAAACTCTGCTTTCCAAAAAATACATGCTTATCGTCTATAATCATGCAGGGAACTGCCATAATATCATACTTTTCCTTAATATCCGGAAATTTGGAAAGATCATACATTTCTGCATCAAAGCCTTCATTTATGGCTGCAATCTTCTGCGTACCCATGACAACATCAGGACAATTTGTGCATGAAAGCGTTGCCATTACCTTAATTGTATGCTTACCATTAAGCGCCTTAATCCTATCCTCCACCGTCTCTGACAATTGCTGTCCCGGGCCGGCGCTATTATACATTGCAATTACAAAGGAATTGAATTCATGACCTCCCGGAACGCTTAAATATCTTATTCCAACAGGCTTTCCTTCAACGCGTATATCTATATATGGATTTTCTACTGCGCTTTCCTCAAGCTTAACTTTAACCTTTGCATTTACTCCGGAAAGCTCGTTTACAAATCCCGCAAGCTCTTCAGAAACGCCTCTGCCATTTGTAACAGCAGCCACAGTAATGTCTTTTTCAAACTTTTCAAATACATCCTTAAGCTTTTCCATCATTTCCGAATCAATAAAACCTTCGTCTTTATCTTTTTTCTCTGCCGCCCTCTTTTTCTTTGCCGGCTTTTTGGCCGGCGTCTTAATTTCCGCCTTTTTCAGTCCAAGCTTTTCCCTTGTCTCCGATACATACCTCTCCAGCGAAGTCGCTGCAATCGCTCCGTCGGCAACCGCAGTTACCACCTGACGAAGGTTTTTAATACATACATCTCCCGCTCCATACACTCCGTCAATACTTGTTTTTCTATTTTCATCTGTCACAATGTACCCCTGTTCATTTAGCTCTATAAGATTAGCAAACCATTTAGTATCAGGCTCATATCCGACAAAAACAAATACTCCAATCGAACCCCCGTCCTTAGCTTCGTAAACGCTTACTTCACCTGTTTTATTATCCTTTATTTTTGCTCCCTTTACAATTCCGTCACCGTATACCTCCAAAACTTCCGTTTCAAATCTCACCTTTATGTCAGGATAGTTTGAAAGCTGGTCTGACACTCCCTTCGCACAGGTAAAATCCTCCTCCCGCACGATTATAGTAACCTGACTTGCATACTTTGTTAAGAACATAGCCTCCTCCACTGCTGCAAAGCCGCCGCCTATAACCAATACTTCGCGTCCTGTAAAAAATTCTCCATCGCAGGTGGCGCAATATGCCACACCTCTCCCCTGAAACTCCTTCTCTCCCTTAAAGCCTATTTTTCTGGGATTTGCACCGACTGCCAAAACAATTCCCAATGTCTTATATTCCCTTCCATTCTCAGTTTTTAAAACCTTAATTGTATCCTTTAAATCCATGGAAATGACATTATCTACAGCAAATTCTGCTCCAAAATTTTCCGCCTGCTGCCTCATGCTTTCAGTCAGTTCTGTTCCGCTTGAAAGCTCCACTCCGGGATAATTTACAATCTCCGAAGTAATAGTAATCTGCCCGCCAAATTTTTCCTTTTCCACCACTAATACTCTATACCTCGCCCTTGCAAGATAAATTGCCGAAGTAAGTCCGGCCGGCCCGCCTCCAATTACAATTACATCATATAAATTCTCCATATTTTGCATTCTCCCTTATTAAATATTCTCTCAAAAAAAGCCGCCGCAAAACCGGCGACCTTTATATTCCTACAATAACCCAACTAAATCCAGACTTGGCTTTAAGGTGTCGTCGCCCGGCTGCCACTTTGCCGGACATACCTCGTCTCCATGCTCTGCTACAAACTGTAACGCCTTTACCTTACGAAGAAGCTCCTCTGCATTTCTCCCTACATTTCCTGCATTAATCTCATAAGCAACAATCTTTCCTTCAGGATTTACAACAAATGTAGCCCTCTCTGCAAGTCCGTCTTCCTTAATCAGAACATCAAAATCCAGACTCAGTGCATGGGTTGGATCCGCAAGCATAGGATATTGAATCTTCTTAATTCTCTCAGAAGCGTCCTTCCACGCCTTATGGACAAAATGCGAATCTGTAGATACTGAATATATCTCGCAATCCAACTTTTTGAATTCCTCATATTTATCCTGCAAGTCCTCTAGTTCTGTTGGACATATAAATGTAAAATCGGCTGGATAAAAGAAAAATACGGACCATTTTTTCATAATGTCCTTCTTTTCAACTGTAACAAATTCATCCTTATGAAATGCCTGAACCTTAAAATCACTAACTTCTTTTAAAATCATTGACATGGTAATTTACCTCCATACTTTATTTGTTCATAACATGCCCAAAAAAGTATGTATTTATGCAAAAATATGCATTCAAGACTTGCTTGCAGAGTATTTGGAAAAATTAAGTAAATAATGAAGTTTGGTTAATAAATAAAATTTTTGAGCTAATCTTGGACTAAGTTGGACTAAAAAACACAGAAGAAAAATAGTGTTTGAATAAAACAGCTCTCAAACTTTACAGTTCTATTTTCCTCATATTGATAATAATACCAAGGACATACAACAATACAGCTCCTATGGCATAATAAAGTTTGCCCTCATATTCCATATAATTGACAATTCCGACGCAATTTTTATTAAGAAACGGATAGAGGTACAACGCCATATAAATAAGTATTGCTACCGGCAGACTGATTGCATAACACAAAAAATAAAAAACGCCTGAAAACAGTCCAAGAATAATACCGAATTTTAGAAATATATATCCCATATCTTCACAGTTAATATAACAGCATACCAACGAAGGCATAGAAATAAGCGTAATAAAAGCCATGCCCAAAACAGCATATGGCATTTTGCATCTGTTATTTAAATACAGCAGCTCCTTTCCCTTATTTTCCAGTAAGGAAGAAAATAAAATCGTCAGCACAATCAACAAGGCCGGCATAGCAATACCATATAAAGCCCTTAAGCATACATATTCTTTGTTTTCATACATACTGCATTCATGGTTAATGTATATAGGCTGTAAAATGCATATAACAACCAGAAGCGCAGGAATATATTTATTAATATTTAAATAAGCTGTTTTTATATAATACATTATAACCCCCTATACATAACACGTTTTTTCTCCAATGAAATATTCACAATATGCAATGCAATATCAATCAAATAATTCCTAAGCATAAACATAGGATACTCAGCATCACTGCTTACGCTTGAGCCAAAAAAATCAAACGGAACAAATTCGCCTGGATTATAGCAAAAAATAATGTGCGTCATAACAATAAAACTCCCGCTGATTAGCACTGACGAGCTGGCAAAATATATAAGAGTGAACAGCTCAATATACAATATGGTTATAGAAAGCATCATAAGAACCACAATTAACTCCTCCGCCATAACCTTTTTGTATAATATCACCAACGGAAAAACTGTTATAATGTTAAAAACTGCAACGTACCATATCTGTATACGGGTAATTCCCTCATGATACAGCAGCAGCAACTCCTTTCCCCGATTTTCAAAGCAGCGTATCCGGCATATAAATCCAAAACATATAAGCATCGGGTATGTCACCAATAGGTTGCGAAATACCACCTCTTCTGCTGTCCTTAAATCAGGTATCTTGGTAGCGCTGTAACTCCATGCAGGTATTAGAATGCACACAGCCAGTATGCAAACAGCAATCCATGCTCTTCCTAAGAAAAATTCTTTTGAACCCATATATATCCATCCTCCAGCTTAGGCGTAACGCTGCAAGCGTCAATTTTATCCTCACATACTATACGATAAAATTTACAGCCCTCTTTCTCATACTCGTTTATTATATATGCCTTTTCATCCTTAATAATCGTCTCATAATCAGATTTCTTTACCTCATAAACATGCCCCTTAAGTTTATCAGTAAGCGAAACGCAATCACCATTATATTTAATGCCTCCATTATCCATAATCAGCAGCATGTCGCATATTCCCTCCAAATCATCTACTATGTGGGTGGAATATATTATGATATGTTCCCCTTTGAGCTCATAAATCAACCGCTTCATTCTTAGTCGCTCCTCCGGATCAAGTCCGGCAGTCGGTTCATCCAGCACTATCAGCGACGGATTGCCAAGCAAAGCCTGCGCAATGCCAAGACGCCTGACCATTCCGCCCGACATCTCCCTGACCTTTTTATCCTTTACCTCAAGAAGTCCTACCTTCGATAAGCATTCATTAATGTTTTCGCTCATGGCATTTTTACTGATTTTCTTTTCATAGCACATATATCTCATCATTTTTTCCGCTGTAAAATCAGGAAACAGCCCAAATTCCTGCGGAAGATATCCTACTGTCGTTTTAGACAAATTTAAAACATCTCCGTCAATAAGCACGCTTTTTTTTGGAACATTATATATTCCTAACATTCCCCTAAGCATTGTTGTCTTGCCCGCGCCATTCGGTCCTAAAAGACCGTAGGTTCCCTCTTTAAGCTCTGCGCTTACTGAATCAACAATTACCTTTCCCTTTATCTTTACAGTCATATCATTTATGTTCAGCTTCATTTTCTATTTCCTCCAACGCTTTCTTTACATTATCAGGCATCGTAACATCCGGCTCCCTGTACCAGTTTCCCGTCTGTACATAATTCGTATAGTACATTTCCAAATCCCTCATTGACTGCAGCACAATACAGTCGCTTCCAAACATATAGTTCTTGACAAAACTCCACGTTGGCATTATAACAAACTTTTTATCATTAAAATCGTAATCAATTCGTTTGCCTGCAACATCCTTATCCACAAAATCCTTTATCCCATTATACAGCCATGAGTTTACTCTTAAATTAAGCGCCACGTCCGAATTAGGATAAATATAGGTTCTGCCTTCAATCTCCTCCTCAATAATATGCTTTGAGGCATATAATGTTACATTGTTGCTCATTCCTGAAAACTCGTTCTCTGACACTTTATCAAGATTACTGTGCATCGGCAGTTTTGAATCAACAGTTACATGGTACTTTGACAGCTCGCGAGGAAGCTCGCACAAACCTATTTCATAAATCTCACTAAGTCCCTCCATCGGATAATAAGGAAAATTACCTTGAAGATATGTGCCCTGACTGCCTGAATAATATTCCAAAGTACCTGCGCCATGATAATCCATATGTATTACTCTTAAACCGTCTTTCACCCCCTCGACAACCAGATGGTCTTTATTCCTGTAGTATTTAAGCGGAGTACCGTCTTCTCCACACACCTTATCCACCACATATCCTGAAAATAATGTAAAAGCATAATAATCAAGATTTGGTTCAGATACCTTTATGTCAACACCCGCTGTAAGCTCTCTGTCAACGCTAAGCTCCATGTTATATTCTTCAACTTTAAAATCGCTGTATGTATCCTTTGGAAGGCTGTCATTTTCCGACATATCCGGCTGTACATATATGGAATAATATCCGCTGCTCGGAAGAAGAAATGCATGTAATGAAACAAGAAATGGGATTACTAAAACCATCCCCAACAGCCTTAACCTCCCCTTCATTACCACAGCCAGCATTATTCCTGTCAAAACAGCAATCCACATGCATGGCTTACTCCAGAAATGGAGCGTTATCGGTTCAAATGCTGCATAATTAAGAACATATCTGTTAGTTATCGGCAATATATTAAAAGCATCCAGCCATGAGCCGATTTCTACTTCCTGAGAACTATAATATGAAATCGTAATAGCTGCGGTAATGCCAATAATAAAGACATAGGCTGTCTTACTGGCAAATCCTGAAAATATGGTTCCCAGCATAATCGCTATTACATTTGGCAAAAAACAATACAATATAATCTCCTGCAGTATCTGTACCATCAACTCATTTCTTGCTGTGCCTATCGCCTTATAAGTTATATATTGCAGAGTTAATACAATAAAAACGTACATCAGCAAAACTGACATCAATATCAGAAACCTTGTTAAAGTACCCTTTAGGAAAGACTTCCTGTTTACGCTGATACACTCCTCAAGCCTTGAACGCTTTACATGCGACATATATTCATATGAAAGAACAATATATACTGCAAAGCTGATAGGGGAATTTACTAATAACAAGCCTGTCAACGCATATGTTTCGTACATATCCCCATAATTTACATAATTCCTAATAAATGTAACTATTAAATATACGGTTGATATCAATAAATAAATAATAAAAATATTTCTAATTTTTTTCGACGTCCAAAACAGACTCCAGTTCATGTAAATTCCCCTCTTTTCATCATTTATATAGTACTATGTCATAATATTAATATGTCATATTTGCCCATCCAATTCCATGTTTATTGGGGTTAGTATGCTTCATTGTTAATTTCATCGTTTCACTACCTCCACTAATACTCTGGACATCTCTTTCAAATGTTTCACCAGGGGTTCCTTGCCTCAATTTAGTATCTCTTACTTCAGGAAACCATTTTGAGTCATGATAAATCTTTATATTATATGTAACTCCTTCACCACCTGCAAGAGCTCCTCCCTTAAAAAGCGCCACAGGGCATTTTGCCTGAATAGATTTTGGGTCATCATCACTCATAACAAGCGATAAATTGCGGTATCCCGCACTGCTTTGAATAAATGACACCGCCATAAGCATAGCACAAAAAGCTACAACCACAAGTTTCTTATTTAATTTTTTTGTCTTCATATAACTTCCTCCTTAATTTTAATATATTTATATAATTTACTAATTACCAGAATGCATTCTAACTATATAATACATTGCACATAATGAAAAATCAATATAATTCGTTCGACAATTATCGACGCTCCATAAATTGTATTATACCCTACAAACAGTGGTGCATTAATAATTTTTCGACAATTATCGACAATACTGCATATGAAATTCTTGTTATAAGTATATGTTGACATTATGATAAACTTTTTATAATTAAAATCATAATCAATCTGCTTTATCTAATGCATGGCTGATATAATTATCTGCTTCAAGAAACATATCTTCACTGCTGTTATTATAATACACCTGTTTTGACGGAGTCCCTGTATACATGTACGAATCATATAAACCTGAAGCTTGTACAAGTGTATTTTGATATATGCAATGCCGGAATGATGACAAAGAAATATTCATAAAAAATACTGAGCATATTACAAATATCATTACCATCATATTATGAATACCATTTTGCCTTACATTTTTAAATGAAATTTTTAATAATTTTATTATTTGATTCATACTATTTCTCCGTATCGATTTTATAATTAGGCTGCCGCATTTTGATTGCGACAGCCTAATTATATGATAAAAAATATGTTGTTCTACCAATTAACAGCAGTATTTGCTGAGCCATTTTTACCATTATGAGATGCTTTATGACTTGTTTAACTATTCAACTTGCCATTGCCTAGAGGTGTTCATTCCATCGCTAACAGTTTCATTTTTATCCCCAAAAAACC
>CANQSN010000040.1 GCA_947626505.1 uncultured Lachnospiraceae bacterium | reverse complement strand
TTCATACCATTAGGTATTGAATATAAAACAAAATATATCGGAGAGATATATTGACAAATTTCAAATTTTGAGATAGGGAGGGTTTTTATGAAAGCTGGAAGTATGGAAGGACTAATTGGTGCAAGTGCAAACATGAGCTTGTCAAAGACGCCAATGCGAGTATATAAGGATGCAGAGCACAGGGGTGATACCGCAGTGATGGAGCGTGCTATGGGGTATGTTACAGAGTTTCAAGACAGAGCGCAAGAATACAGTGATAAGGCGCAGGAAGAACTTGTAAAAGAATTGAAAGAAGAACGCAGGGAGCAGGAACTTAAGAGAGAGCAGGCGGTTGAAAAGCGCAGAGAAGAAGCGAAAGAATATAAAGAGAAATTGCAGGAAAGCAATGAATCTGATATTCAAAAAGCGGATAGTGTAGAAATTAGTGAAGAAGGAAAAGCAGCGCTTCTGAACAATGCCCAGACAAAAGAATCAAGTGCGGTTGCTGAAATTTCTGATGTAAAAGCATATACAAGCGAAGGAAAGTCAATGTCAACAGAGGCGGCGTCTTTTTCTGTTGATGTGAAGATTGGGAAATGATACTGGATATAAGCATTTTCTATTTGTATCTGCCTTCAAGGAAAAGGTAGTTAGGGAATAATTTAAGAAATGGCAAATCACTTTTATCGTTGCCGGCGCCGCTGCAATCTGTGACAGATATACCCGATTGTCTGCACAACATCAGCACGCCGCTTTTTTTAGTTACATCATTTCCTGTTATTCCTATATGTTGATTGTCAATGTGGAAGGAAGCAGAATTAAGAGCCGGAAATAGCTGCTTAAACCCGTCTTTAATTTTTTCAGCTTGCTTTTTTGTCCATTGTCCCTTGCCATTATGCATTAGCGTAAGCTTATAAATAATATTGTCATGCCGATAAATTCTAATCTTTACTGAAAAATTTCTTTTTATAGTATTAAGCTCTGTATCTGAAAATGAATAATTAATTGGAAGGAAAACTTCATTAGACGCGCATTTAATATGTGCTCCGCCGGCAAATACTCCGCCGGATATATACTTTTTGGAATCGCCGATTTTTCGCATAGCTTCATTGTGGGGAAGTTCAGTTACAAGAAATAGCAGGCACTTTGTGGAAAGCCAAGAGAGCTTTTTGGTTACGTCGCTGGAAATACATTTATCATTTGCGCTTAACAAGGTTCCATCAATGTCAAGAAACATGGCCTTTGGATATGAAGGAATCCTAAAAGCGGGGTATGGGCGAAAAAAGAAAAGCTCAGTTAAGTCTGTGCGGTTGCAGTATGCCAGATAACAGCTACATTCCTTATAACAGGAGGAGGGGGAAGTTTTGTCAGCGACAGCCATAGCATGGCTTCCTGCGTGCAGGTTGCAGTAGTAACGTTCCTCGTCAGCAGTTAGAAAAAAGGCCTTGCTGCATTTTTTAATATCTGCTTTATAGTGTTTAAGCTCTAAAGAGAAATAGGGATCAATACTGTGAAAGGCGGAAATTTCCTTTGCAGAATAAGGGCGGTTAAGTCCATCCATCTTATTAATCCACAAATAAATAGAAGCAGGCAGTTCGTCTCTTAGTTTTTTTATAGTATCAATTTGGCGTGGATTGCCAACTGCGCCTACAGAAAATGTAACTCCCCATTCCGATAGCAGCGAGCATTGTTTTACAAATTCAGAGACGCCGGTCATTAGAGGGTGAAAGGTACACCAGAGACAAAGTTTATTAATGTGTCCGCCGCATTTGGTGAAATGAGTCAGCATTTTCTCTACAGGAAAGCTTAAGTTAGTTTGACAGCCTGTTAATTCTTCGGAGGGAATCTGAGTCAGGGAAGCTATGGCAGTCCAATAATAAGAATGAATCAGGGCTTCGCCATATGGGGTAATAAGGAGGGCGTGGGATGAACGCACACACTTCATTCTTTCAATAAGCTTTTTAAGATTATTTTCATCCTTAGCCAGCATATTAGCGCTGTTTTTACGTTTGGCAAAGGGGCAGTAGTCGCAACTGTAATTGCAGGATGTCAGATTTCCCCGATAGTAATATTGTGTTCCCATTTTTTCATTCTCTCCTTCACGTCTTCTGAAATTAACTGCGGCCCCAGCACATCGGCTTCTGCCATACCTTTATCTGTCAATACGTATTGTTCGCCATACTTTATAACATATTTTTGCTTAAGCCATGAAGAAATTACAGGGAAATCATGTTCTAATGTGTTTCCAAATAATTCCTGATAGCGCGTATCGTTTATTCCGCTGACAAAAAGAATATTTTTAATCAGGTAGCGTCTCTTTTCTTCCTCCCTGTCAAGTATGTAACCATGGGTAATAATCCGGTAATCCGGCGTATTTATATATTCATTTAATCTGGAAAGACACTGTTTTCTTGATACTGCATAAGGGGTACAAAAATGCAGGTTTCCAATATAGCTTCTTCCGCCGCAGCCTATGGACAGGGTATTTTGGAATCCGCATTCGTTATTTAAGGCGTTATTATATTTATCGGACGGTGAAGCATTAACGCTTGCATTTTCAGCAAAGATACTGTTTGCGCGGTCTTTTCTTATATATCGCCTCATAGAGCAGCGCATGTATCCATGCTGAAGCAGATATTCATTTCCGCAGTCATAAAGATAGCGTAAGTCCTCTGATGTTTTTACTCCTTTTTGATACAGAGGGGTTCCGGGTTTTATGTAGAGAGGATATAAAAAAACTTCTTCCGGATTGTAGGACAGAGTTTGCGATAAGGTATTTGTCAAAGAAGTTTTCGTCTGCCCCGGAATGCCATAAATAATATCCAAGTTCAAACATGGGAAACTTACTTTTTTTATCAGTGAAAGCGCATTGTGCGAATCCTTTGGAGAATGTATTCGTAAAAGGGTGGCAAGTTCATTTTCAAGGAAGCTTTGAATCCCCATGCTAAGTCGGGTTACTCCATGCGCCTTAGCAATAACCAGCTTTTCTTCCGTAGTCTGCCTTGGAGATGTTTCCATAATAACAGGGCGTACTTTCTGCGGCTTAGCGGTATAAGATTTATTGAGGCTTAGTATATGTTCTATAAGTGCAAATAAATTTTCCAGTGATTTTTCATTTAAATAAAATGGAGTGCCGCCGCCGATTGTAACTTCTGAAAAATGAATGTTATTTAGCGAATACTGTGTCGACTGGCGTTTCATAGCAGACATGTATTTCTCCATCAGTTCAGTGTTTTTACCGGCTACGGAAAACAGGTTGCAGTATCCGCATTTGGCTTCACAGAAGGGAATATGAAAATACAGACTGTTGTCCGAGGTTTCCTCAAGAAGCGGAAGATAGTCTGTTATATTCAGGTCTGGCAGCGGGCCATATGCCGTTTTATGCGGATAGCTATACATATATTGCCTATAGTTCATAGTTCCTCCTTATTTACAGTGACAATTGATAAAAATGCTATGATGATTCTTTTTTCTCTAGCAAAAACTCCATATAGGGAATAGTATTTACCATTGGATGGTTTATGCCATGTCCATAGCAGCCATCCTCGCCATAGCAGGTACCGTGGTCGGAGAGGCAGATTACAAAGGTCGGTCCCTTTAGCTTAAATGCTTTAAATAAAGGCTCTAGCTGACTGTCTACATATCGCAGTGCAGCCTTATGGCTTTTGAGAGTATCTTTATTATAGCTTGTGTCAATTGGCGTTGAAGCTTCACTCTCTAAGTAGTAATAATTTGGATAGTGAATTGCTGATATATTTATATACATAAAAACAGGCTGTTCATCAGTTATTTCTGAAAGATAGTGTATTGCGCATTCCACCTGTTTGGCAGCGCTGTTTTTTGAAACAGGAGAAAATGAAGGATGCCAGTAGCTTTTTTTAAAATATTCGGGCATAACCCTTCCCAGCCCTGAACGCTTATCAAAAAAGGAAACTCCTCCAATACAGCAGGTGTGGTATCCGGCGTTTGACAAAGCCTTTACAATGTTAGACTCCTTAAAGGCATACGCTCCTTCAGGCGCTAAACGCCCCGTTCCTGCATTTTGCGGAAAAAACAGTTGCCGGCGTTCTCTGTGGTTCTTAGCGTCAATAGGGCAAGGAAAAAAACCGGAAAATATTGCCTGATGCGCAGGGTAGGTAAAGTTACCTGTCGCCTGATATGGCTGCCACTTAGCATATTGGTTCAATACAGGGGTATGCCCTTTAAGTTCTTCGTCAATTGCGGCGTCGTATCTAAGCGCATCAAGACAGAGAAATAAAATGTGGTGGGTTCCCACAAGCTTGTTCATATCCATTTTAGTATCCTTCCTTGGAAATGTTATTTTACCGTATGCAAAATTATAAATCTTTTTGGCGTAAAATATGATTTTTATTCAAAGCTCGGTCGTCTTCTGTCTGATATATTCCGCCTGTTTTCCATAAATCTCGTTCTTATCATATATATCGGAGTATAAAAGGTCGCCCTGTCCATTCACTTCAATAATTCTTGGTAAAAGTGTTTTTTTGTCAAGCATAATATCAAAGCCCGCTATATTAAGTCCGTCAAGATTATTTATGGCTTTAAAGCACAGGTCGTTTAAAGAATTTAAAAACGTTTCCTTTTTACCTAAAAGCCCGCTCTCAAAAAGCTTATCAAAAGGTATAGCGCAGTTGTTTAAGTGAAGGTTTGTCATTGGCATAGACGAAGCGCGGACAACAATATGGTCTATACTCCCGAATTGCCATAATACTCTGAAATCAAAATAATTCCTGTCAATCTGCGCCTTCGGGTGCCATTGCTCAACCATGACGTCTAAACTGCACAAGGTATTTACCAAGATAGCGGCGTCCCTGTAATCTGTTAGCTTGCGGATTCGTTTACTCTGAAACAATCCGCCTTCTACAGAGTGCATGGCAGTATAGGCTGAAAGCTTTTCTGTGTTGGGATTCATGGACAGCGCTATAATTCCTCCTGCGCCGGAACCATGTACGGGCTTTAGAAAAACGGAATATATATGCATTTTTCTCATCAAGTCAATAAGCTGCTCCATACTGTTAAGATGGCTGCATAAAAGGCGCGTAACAGGTAAATGCTGTTTCATTAGGGCGTATTTGCAGGAGTTCTTGTCAAGAGCATGAATAATTGCTGAGGGAGTATTTAAAAATGGAATCCCCCGCTCATTTGCAGCCTGTTCAATTTGAAGCAGTTGAGTTTTGTAGTTTGAAAAGGACTGCTTTATGGACAATATGTCATATGTATTATAAGAGGGTGGATCAATTTTTATAAACCCACCCTGAAGCTCAGCCTTCTTCCAATTCTCATGTGAAAGAAGGGTAACGGTTAAATTATGCTCTTGCGCCGCCTTGCAGAAATATGTTGTACGCTTGCTGTTTTTTTCGCCAAATAAAATAATGGTAGGCTGTGACATGGCGTTACTCCGTCAGCATAGGATAGAACCATTTTTGTCCGTCCCATTCCTCCGGCTCGTTCTGCTCATTTGTATTTACAGAAATCGGAAGCGCATTCAGTTTTTTCATCATATCATCTGAGAGAAAATGGTACTGAAGATTCAAATCTTTAATATTTGGCAGATTAGGAATAGCGTCTAAGAGAAGCTGTCCGCCTTTGTCTGTAAGCGAGCCATAGCAAAGTCCGAGTTTTTCAATCTGGTTTATGTATTTGCATTTTAATACTACATCAGTGATGTCATCCTGAATATCGCTGTCGCATATGTAGAGGCTCTTTAATTCAGGAAAGTTGGACTTATCAAGCAGCGCCTCTATATCGTCAATAGTTCCGTCAAATCCGTAATCTTCAACTCCTATGTAAAGGCAAAGCTCCTCCAAAGCGGGAAGCTCTGCATTCTGTATGCTTTTAATTATATGTACAGGCAGTCCTCCGCATATAATGGTAAGAGACTTTAAATTAGGAGCTTTAACTTTTCCAAGAGTCAGCTCCGAGCTTCCTTTAATGGTAAGCTTCTCAAGCTGGGGCATAGCGTCAAAAAGCTTTTCATAGTCGCCCTGTAAAATCCAAGAAACCTCGCATTCCTCATAATCCATGTCTCCGATGAAAAGACTTTTTATGTTTGAAAATTTATCCTTGTTGACAATAATGTCGTCGATAATTTTCTGGGAACTTTCCTCCCATGATTCACCCCAGCTTCCTATAATAATCTCGTCGAGATTAGGAAGCTCTGCGTCTGATAATATATCCGTAACCATTGTTTCAGAGTTTTTGTTATTTTCCTCATAATCGTCATAATCATAGCTGTATGTCTTGCTTTTGTACATAATGGTACCTCCTAAAAATTATTTATTTGGACTTTTACAAATTAAAAGTCCTGTTGTAAATACATTTTAAAGTAACATAGCAAAAAGCACAAGCAAAAAGTATGTTTTTTTAGATGGTATTTATGCCTTGTTATAATATTATTGCCTCATTGACGAAATGGCAATAAAAGGCTATAATGTTTGCTAAGGTAAAAGTTGAAAGACACGATACAAGAAGGAGAGGAACATGAACACAGCTAATATTTATCGCAGCAGATTGCTTAACCAGATTTCAGAGGAGGACGTAGGCAAGACACTGAAGGTATCCGGTTGGATTGAGAATATCCGCGACCATGGCGGGGTATCCTTTATCGATCTTCGTGATATGTATGGAGTATTGCAGGTAGTAATGCGCGATACAACTCTTTTAGACGGACTTAATAAGGAGGATTGTATCAGCATAGAGGGTATTGTTGAACATCGTGATGAGGAGACATATAATCCGAAGATTCCTACAGGAACAATTGAACTTGAGGCTGGAAGCGTAGAGGTTTTAGGTAAGGTATATAAGCAGCTTCCATTTGAGATTATGACTTCTAAGGAGACAAGAGAAGATTTAAGATTAAAGTACCGCTATTTAGACCTTCGCAATAAGAAGGTAATGGATAATATGGTATTTCGTTCAGAAGTAATAACATTTTTGAGACAAAAGATGGTTGAGATGGGGTTTTTAGAGATACAGACGCCTATTCTCTGCGCATCATCTCCTGAGGGAGCAAGGGATTATATTGTGCCATCGCGTAAGTTTAAGGGTAAGTTTTATGCGCTTCCGCAGGCGCCGCAGCAGTATAAGCAGCTTTTGATGGTTTCCGGAGTGGATAAGTATTTTCAGATTGCACCATGCTTTAGGGATGAGGATGCAAGGGCGGACAGAAGTCCCGGTGAATTTTATCAGTTGGATTTTGAGATGAGCTTCGCTACTCAGGAGGATGTGTTTAAGGTGGGAGAGGAAGTGCTTTCTGCTGCCTTTGAGAAGTTTGCGCCTGAAGGAGCTGAAGTTACTAAAGCTCCGTATCCGGTTTACAGCTTTAAGGAGGCTATGCTTCAGTTTGGTACGGATAAACCGGATCTTCGCAATCCGCTTCGCATTGTAGATGTTACGGACTTTTTCCAGAGATGTACATTTAAACCGTTCCATGGCAGGACTGTCCGCGCGATTAATGTAAATGCCAAGCTTTCTAAGGGGCAGCATGAGAAGCTGTTAAAGTTTGCACAGAGTATTGGAATGGGTGGACTTGGCTATCTTGAGGTTTTGGAAGGCATGTCGTATAAAGGGCCTATTGACAAGTTTATTCCTGATGATATGAAACAGGAGATTGCAGATATTGCAGGACTTAGCGAGGGAGATACCATTTTCTTTATCGCAGACAATGAACAGAGGGCGTCACTCTATGCAGGACAGATACGAGACGAGCTTGGGAAACGTCTGAACTTGCTTGAGAAGAATGCTTTTCGTTTTTGTTATATTAATGATTTTCCTATGTATGAGTACGATAAGGAAGAGAAGAAATACATTTTTACGCATAATCCGTTTTCAATGCCCCAGGGAGGTTTAGAAGCGCTCAATAATAAGCAGCCTGATGAAATTTTAGCATATCAGTATGATATTGTATGTAATGGCGTTGAGCTTTCTTCAGGGGCTGTGCGTAACCATAATTTGGATATTATGATAAAGGCGTTTGAGATTGCGGGATATACAGAGGAAGATTTAAAGCAGAAGTTTGGCGCATTGTATAACGCATTCCAGTACGGAGCGCCGCCTCATGCAGGAATGGCTCCGGGAGTTGACCGCATGATTATGCTGCTTCGCAATGAGGAGAATATTCGTGAAGTTATTCCATTCCCGATGAATGGAAATGCGCAGGATTTGATGTGCGGCGCGCCGGGTGAGGTAAGCGAGATGCAACTTAGAGAGACGCATATTAAGGTAAGGGATTAAGTTGATATTAAATCGTATGAAAATAAGCTTTTAAAACTTCATATATGGAGTTTTAAAGGCTTTATTTCAATAAGGGATTTTAATTAAATTATGTAGTAGGAGGGTATATGCATGAAGAATATCATAAATGGAAAAGAAATGAAGCCTTTGGATACGGTGGCGGGATTTGGCGTAAGGCCCGGTTATTATCTAATCAACGGTGCAATGGAGGTAAATGGAGGAGTCAACTTTACGGTTCATTCACATGGTGCAACTTCATGTGAGCTTTGTCTGTTTCATCGGACGGAGGACGAGCCCTATGCTGTTCTGCCATTTCCGGAGCATTATAAGATTGGTAATGTCTATTCTATGGTTGTTTTTGGATTGGATATAGAAGAATTTGAATATGCCTACCGGCTGGATGGCCCGTATGATGAAGAAAAAGGACTGCTTTTCGACAGGGGACGTTTTTTGTTAGATCCTTATGCCAAAGCTGTAACAGGACAGAGTGTGTGGGGAGAGAAGGCGGCAGAGAATTCATTTTATAAGGCAAGAGTAGTACGCGATAATTTTGATTGGAGAAATGTAAAACAGCCGCTTATTCCAATGGAAGATTTAATTATTTATGAGATGCATGTAAGAGGATTTACAATGGATTCCTCCTCCGGAGTACAGTGTCCGGGAACATTTGCGGGGATTCTTGAAAAAATTCCATACCTAAAGGAGTTAGGAGTAAATGCAGTGGAGCTTATGCCGATTTTTGAATTTGATGAAATGGCGGACCGCAGAGTTGTAGGACAGAATGAGGTAATAAATTACTGGGGCTATAACACAGTGAGTTTTTTTTCACCAAATACAAGTTATTCCTCTAGTATTGAGTATAATAGAGAGGGTACGGAGCTCAAAAAGGTAATACGCCAGTTAAATGAAAACGGTATTGAGGTAATACTGGATGTTGTGTTCAATCACACTGCGGAGGGTAATGAAGAAGGACCGTTTTTCTCGTTTAAGGGATTTGACAATAATATTTATTATATGCTTACGCCTGATGGTAAATATTACAATTTCAGCGGATGCGGCAATACTCTGAATTGCAACCACCCTATTGTACAGCAGATGATTTTAGAGTGCCTTCGTTACTGGGTAACGACTTACAGAGTAGATGGATTTCGTTTTGATTTAGCGTCTATTCTTGGAAGAAACGAGGATGGTTCTCCGATGTCTTCACCGCCATTGCTGCAAAGTCTGGCGTTTGACCCTATTTTGGGAAAGGTTAAATTGATTGCAGAAGCTTGGGATGCAGGCGGACTTTATCAGGTAGGAAGCTTTCCCGCATGGAACCGATGGGCGGAGTGGAATGGCCGGTATAGGGATGATATGCGCAAGTTCTTAAAAGGCGATGAGGGCATGACTAAGATTGCAGGTATCCGTATGATGGGTTCGCCTGATATGTACCTGCCTGAATCAAGAGGGCAGAACGCTTCAATTAATTTTTTAAATTGCCATGATGGATTTACCCTTTATGATATGTACGCCTATAATGAGAAGCATAATGAAGCAAACGGGTGGAACAATACGGATGGGGCAAATGACAATAATAGTTGGAACTGCGGCGCAGAAGGAGACACTGACGATAAAGAGATTCTTGCGCTTCGCAAAAAGCTGTGCCGGAATGCATTTGCCGCGCTTATGCTCTCAAGAGGTACTCCAATGTTTTTCGCCGGAGATGAATTTTTAAATACACAGTTTGGAAATAACAACTCTTACTGTCAGGACAACATAATTTCATGGCTTAACTGGAATCAGCTAAAGGAAAATCAAGATATGTTTGAATTTACAAAGCATTTAATTGCTTTTAGAAAGCGTCATCCGGTTATACGCAAAAACTTAAATCCATGTTCGCTGCATTTTCCAATGGTTAGTCTGCATACCGGAACGCCCTGGGATGATGAGATTAGCGATGATAATCATTTGCTGGGCGTTATGTACTCCGGCAGGGACGACAAGGGCGGGAAGGATGACATTGTGTATGTGGCGATAAATGCTTACTGGGAGAAAAATGAGCTGGAACTGCCGGATTTGTTTGGCAAATGGAAGTGGAAACGAGTGCTTGATACATCAAAGGAAAAGTTTAAGGTTAAGGAATACGTTTCTAAGGATAGAAAGCTTACTCTGGAGCCGAGGAGTTTGTCGGTATTTATAGCAGAATAATGAAAATTTTACCGAACATAACGAAATGCATTATTGCATAATATTAGTATAAATGTTAAAGTATTAATAGTTTTTATATTATTGGAGGAATACTATGAAGGAAATAAAAGCAACTGAGCTTAAAGAGAATCCGTTCCATTTATTTAAGGACAGGTGGGCGCTTGTATCAGCAGGAACAAAGGAAAAGTGCAATACAATGACAGTGAGCTGGGGCGGCGTCGGAGTGTTCTGGAATAAATGTGTAGCGACAATTTACATTCGCCCGCAGCGTTATACAAAGACGTTTATTGATGAGCAGGATTGTTTTACCATAAGCGTGCTGGGTGAAGAATACCGCGAGGCTCTTGCTTACTGCGGCAGGGTATCCGGCAAGGAGGTTTCCGACAAATGGAAGGAGGCTGGGATTACGCCTTCATTTGACGGAGAAGTTCCTTATGTAAAGGAAGCTGAGATTGTGTTTAAGTGTAGAAAACTCTGTGAAGGGGATATTGATCCGGATACGTTTTTGGATTCTGCAAATGACGATTTAAATTATCCAAACAAGGATTATCACAGGTATTATATTGCAGAGATTGAGAAGGTACTGGTAAAAGATTGATTGCTGCTAATATGGCAATTATATATTAAACGAGGAGAGAATTATGGCACAGAAGAAAATATTGGTAATACAGGATATGTCATGTACAGGGCGTTGTTCAATAACAGTAGCTTTGCCGCTGCTGTCAGCATGTGGTTTTGAAACTGCGGTTGTTCCTACATCCGTTTTATCTACTCATACCGGAGGTTTTGTTGATTATTATCATATTGATTTGACGGATGATATGGATGGGATTCTGGAGCATTGGAAAAAGCTTAATATGCATTTTGATGGGATTTATGTAGGATTTCTTGCAAGCAAAAGCCAAGTTGACAATACAATCCGTTTTATTGAGCAGGTAAAGGACGAAGCAACGATTATTTTTGTAGATCCGGCAATGGCGGATGAAGGAGAGCTTTATTCGCTGCTTCCTGAAGGTTTCCCGAAAGAGATGAAAAGACTTTGCGCTATGTCAAATGTAATGGTTCCCAATATGTCGGAAGCGTTTATGCTTCTTGATATGGAATATGAGGAGGGACCTTATGAGGAGCGCAAGATTGAAGAAATGCTAAAAAAGCTTGCAAAGATAAATGAAACTCAAGTCATTTTAACAGGGGTATCTTTTGAGGATAACAGGATTGGCGCTGCAAGCTATCATACATGCGGAGATTTTCATTTTTATGCGTGCAGGTATGTGGACGGAATGTTTTATGGCGCCGGTGATGTGTTTATGTCAGTATTGGTGGGAGCTATTATGAACGACCTGACTATACCGCGCAGTATAGATATTTCATGCGAGTTTGTGCTGGACTGCATAGAGCGCACTGTAATGGAGGCTGAGGATTACCGGTACGGATTGAATTTTGAGCAGGGGATACCGTTTCTTCTGAGACTGTTAAATAAAATCTGAAAAACAGGAGGATATACAAATGCTAGCGAAAAAGTATGCATCAGTTGCAGGACAGAGTTCGGTTATACGCGAGATTTTTGAATATGGCAAGAAAAGGGCGTCAATTGTAGGGGCGGACAATGTATATGATTTCAGTATTGGCAATCCCAGCGTGCCGGCTCCGGCTTCTGTAAATGAGAACGCTATCCGTATAATGCAGACAGAGGATTCATGTAAAGTACATGGATATCCAAGCGCAGTTGGGTATGATGATACAAGAGAGGCAATTGCAGATAATCTTAATAAAAGATTTGGAACAAATTATCATAAAAATAATATTTTTATGACAACAGGAGCTGCGGCAGCCATAACTTTTTGCTTTCGCGCATTGGCGGACAGCGGAGTAGGCGACGAGATAATGGTGTGCGCTCCGTATTTTCCTGAATATAAATGCTTTATTGAGGGAGCGGGGGTTAAGGCGACTGAGATTCAGGCGGATATTAAGGATTTTCAAATTAATTTTAATGAGCTTGAGAGAAAGCTTAATGAGCATACAAGGGCTATTATAATAAACAGTCCTAACAATCCTACAGGAGTGGTATATTCAAAGGAAACTTTAGAAAAGCTTGCTTCTATATTGGAGGAGGCTTCTAATCGTTATGGGAGACCGATTTATATTATTTCGGACGAACCGTATAGGGAGATTGTATTTGCCGGCAAAACAGCGCCATATGTGCCGCATTTTTATAAGAATACACTGGTTTGCTATTCTTATAGCAAGTCGTTGTCCCTGCCCGGAGAGCGCGTGGGCTATATTGCATTTACTGACGATATTGAAGATGCGGATATAATGCTTGGAACAATAGGCGCAGTGGCAAGGGAGCTTGGTTATGTGGGCGTTCCGTCGCTATTCCAGATGGTAGTCAGAGACTGTGTTTCGGATACTTCCGATATATCTGTATATGAAACTAACAAAAATATTATATATAAGGCTTTAACTGACATGGGATATTCATGCGTGGAGCCTGATGGAACTTTTTATATTTTTCCTCAGTGCCTAGAACCTGACGCAGAGGCATTTTGCAAAAAAGCGCAGCAATATGATTTGCTTCTTGTGCCAAGCGACAGTTTTTCATGCACCGGACATTTCCGCTTATCCTACTGTGTACCAACAGAGCGGGTAGAGCGCGCATTGCCATTGTTTGAAAAGTTGATTAAGGATTACAGGAGTTGATAAGTTATGAAGGCATGGGAGCAAAATATCCGAAGGGTAACGCCATATGTTGCAGGAGAACAGCCCAATAAGCAGAATATGATAAAATTAAATACTAATGAGAACCCGTACCCGCCGTCTCCTTTGGTAAAGGCCGCTCTTTACAAAATCGATAACCTAAGACTGTACCCTGATTCCAATGTAACTCCATTGGTAAAAGAGCTTTCAAAGTATCATGGTGTGGAAGAAAATCAAGTGTTTGTGGGAGTAGGCTCTGATGATGTTCTTGCTATGGCTTTTATGACATTTTTTAATTCAGACAAGCCTATACTGTTTCCTGATATAACGTACTCATTTTATGACGTATGGGCGAAGCTTTTTAAAATTCCATATGAGCAGCCGGCGCTGAATGATGAATTAAAGATTGTAAAGGAAGACTACTACAGAGAAAACGGAGGAATAGTTTTTCCAAATCCAAATGCTCCTACAGCTATATGCGAGCCGGTGGAGTTCATAGAAGATATTATAAAGCATAATCAGAAGTCTGTTATTATTATTGACGAGGCATACGTTGATTTTGGAGGAGAGAGCTGTCTTAGTCTTATTGATACATATGAGAATCTTTTAGTGGTCCGTACATTTTCAAAATCACGTTCCCTTGCTGGAATGAGGATTGGATACTGTATTGGTAATGCTGATTTAATAAAGGCTTTAACTGATGTCAAGCAGTCCTTTAACTCATATACCATGAATCAGGCGGCAATTACTCTTGGAGTAGAGTCTGTCAGGGATGAAGCCTATTTTAGAGAGCATATTGATAAGATAATTAATACAAGAGAATGGTTTTCAGACAAGCTTAGAGAGCTGGGGTTTTCTTTTGGCAAATCTAAAGCAAATTTTATTTTTGCCACCCACGAAAGCGTTTCTGCAAGAGATATTTTTATGGCGGCCAGAGAGCAGGATATATATATGCGCTATTTTGATAAACCAAGGATTGATAATTATTTAAGGATAACTATAGGAACAGATGAAGAAATGAATGTATTGCTGGATTTTTTAAAGAAATATTTGGATAAAAAATAATTTATCAGATGGGAGTTAATCTCCATCTGATAAACGCTCTGCGAGGATGCGCTAAAGCTTCGGATAAGAAAGTGTCTGCGAAATCAGACGCGAAGTTTGCGCCAAAACTTGCAAGCGATTCTTTTAATACCGGTTGCAAAAGCAGACCGGCTTTTTGTTACATATATATTGGAAAAAATTTACAAAAGTGTGTTCATATTGTGAACATAGAAATAAAAATCCCATGAATACTCTGTTTTGCCTGTCGAATTCTACATGGCTTAACAACTATAAAGTTTTGGACAGCTTTTCCATTAAGGCTTATAATATAAGTAACGCAACATGTTCGTTAAATAAAGCTTTGACGAAAGCAAGAAAATATTAGGAGGTATATGGGATTATATAATTTTGACGAGTTTTGCGAGGAAATCAGGGCGGATATTATGGAGTATTTGCCTAAGCTTCCAAATGCAGCGGTGTATATTCGCAAAGTAACTAAAAATAATGGGATTACATTGACAGCGCTTCAGATTTTTGAGGAGGGAACGGTTTGCACGCCTTCAATTTATTTGGAGAGCTACTATGAAAAGTATATAGAGGGAGAAGATTTAGACTCTATTTTAGAAAAGCTTGCAGCATTTTACTTGCAGCATGAAAATGAAATATCTGTAGATGTAGGGCATGTGAATTCTTTTTCACACATGAAGGAAAAACTTATATTCAGGCTTGTTAATTATGAGATGAATGCAGAGGAACTTAAAAATTGTCCTTATTTAATGTGGCAGGATTTGGCGGTTACGTTCCGATGGCTGGCATTTCAGGATGAGCTGGGAGTGGCTTCCGCCCTTGTGACGAACAGAGAGTTAAGGGAGTGGGATACCTGCGCAGAGGAGCTTTATAGGTTAGCGATTAATAACATGATTAGTCGCTTTCCGCCATGCTGCCAGCCCATAGAAGATATTCTTATGAAGCGTAATGGGGATGAGAAGGGGTATCAGGATTTTCAAACGGAGATAAAAGGGCATAAAGAGGATACTGGAGTATATATGCTGGTGCTTACGAACCGGCAGAAGATAAATGGAGCCAGCAGCGTAGTGTATCCCGGTATTTTAAAGGATATAGCAGAGAAATATGACACGAGCTTTTTTTTGCTGCCCAGCAGTATACATGAAATGATACTTGTTCCTGATGTGGAGGGAATAGAAGCGGAGGCGTTAAAGCAAATGGTTAAGGAGGCAAATGACAGTGTTGTTTCCGATGGAGAGAAGCTTTCAGAGAATGTCTATTATTATGATAAAAATGAAAATAAAGTCTCTATTGTGCCGGAATGTAAATTATAAATCTCTTAAGAATATTTTAAATTTTTATGTTTTTTGTTGTAAATACAATTAAGGGTGGTTATAATCAAATTAATACAAAGGCATAAATCTACTAAGTTTTTATGATAGCTGCCGGACTTGAAAATAATTATGTGCAATTTCGCTGGTTTTATAAAACGGGCGGTTTACTAAGAGTATGCACATTGGAGGTATCAGTTTGAAACGTTGGGAAATATATCTTGAAATATTGTGTGAGATTATATTGCTGATTGGAGGAGTATTTCTGATTGGTTTTGTACTTCCGAAAACACTGGCATTTCTTTGGCCATTGGTGCTTGGATGGATAATTGCTATGTTAGGCCATCCGATTCAGAAGTTTCTTCAAAAAAAATTAAAGGTATCAAGGAGAATAGGCTCAGCGGTAATTGTGGTACTTGTGCTGCTGTTTGTCAGCGGAGTGATTTATCTGGCGGGCGCTAAGCTTATAGATAAGGGCGTTGATTTTGTAGAGGATGTTCCCGGAATTTATCATGAAACAGAGGCGAACATTAAAAAAGTCTGGGGTAATATCAAAGAAGATTTGCCTCAGCCGATGGCGAAGAAGATAGGAGATATTGCAGGAAGGGTTGCAAGTGAGATAACAACGTATTTTGCATCAGGAACGGGAGCGGGATATCTTAGCAGCTTTGCAAAAAGCGCTACAAATGGAATAATAGGTATTATTGTAATGTTTATGTCTGCATACTTTTTCATGGCGGACTGGGAAGCGTTACATAAGAGAATGGAGAATATAGAATCTGATGGATTTAAGAAGCGTTACGCGCTGATTAAGGAAAATATACTTGGAGCAGTCGGGGGATATTTTCTTGCTCAGTTGAAGCTGATGGGTATTATATTTATTTTGCTGCTGATAGCTTTTTTAATTCTTCATGTGAATTATTCAGTGGTGCTTGCAATATTAATTTCTTTACTTGATGCGCTTCCGTTTTTTGGCGTTGGAACAGCTCTTATTCCATGGTCAATATACAAGTTCTTTTCGGGAGAGGCGGTATTTGCAATTGCCCTTATAGCGCTTTATGTGATATGCCTTTTAACAAGGCAGATTTTGCAGCCTAGAATTGTAGGAAAAAGCGTAGGGTTAAGCTCGCTTACAACTCTTGTTCTTATGTACGTTGGCGTAAAGCTGGGTGGAATTGTAGGCTTTATAATTGCTGTGATTGTGGGAATCATTGTAAAACGAATGTATGAATCGGGTATGTTTGACGGTTCAATCAAGCGTATGCAGGATAGATTTGATATGCTAAAGGATGCGCAGTAATGGCTGGTTTGATGCTGTAAAGAGAATAAAGCATTTGACACATATTTTACAATATGTTATAATCGGCATAGTGTGTAATTCTGCACAATATATTATTTTATGGAGGAACAGAAACATGAAGCAAGGTACTGTAAAGTGGTTTAACGGTAAGAAAGGCTATGGATTTATCTCAGATGAGGAAGGCAATGATGTATTTGTACATTATTCAGGAATTGTTATGGATGGATTTAAGTCTTTAGAAGAAGGTCAGAAGGTTCAGTTTGAAGTAGTTGATGGTGACAAGGGACCGCAGGCTACTGAGGTAAGCGTAATCGCTTAGTTAATCAAAGTACGTAAGTAAGTTACAGTGTACCTTTAGATATATAGTTTCAGATATATTTTTAGTAATAATGTAGTACTAGAGTAATATTGGCAAGCATTATATAGAAAGTTATATTGCACTATTTTCAGACGTTGATTATTTTAAGCTGCTCAATTTGTTGAGCAGCTTTTTTTCATTTAAAATACAGGAAAAGATTTAAAAAGCTATAGTTTTTTTCTTCCATTTTTAGTAAAATGTACATTAAGAGGTGATAATATGGCTTATACAATATTTGCAGCTATAGATGTGGGATCAAATGATGTTTCCATGAAGATATATCAGATTTCTGCATCAAGAGGAATTAAAAAGCTTGACTATGTAAGACAGTATCTGGCATTGGGAAAAGACACATACAGACAGGGTAAGATTAGTTATGACAATGTGGAGGAGCTTTGTCAGGTATTACTCAGATTTAAGGCTAAGATGAAGGAGTATAAGGTACAGGATTATAAGGCATATGCTTCGAGCGCTATTCGTGAAGCAGCGAATCGGGAAGTGATTCTGGATCAGATTAAACTAAAGACGGATATTGATGTTAATGTAGCTAGCAACTCAGAGCGCCATTATCTTATGTATAAGGGCATTGCAAGCCATACAGCAGATTTCAATAATGTTATCCAGAAGAATACAGCTATTTTGGATATGGGCGCGGGAAGCGTCCAGATTTCAATATTTGATAAGCAGGCGCTGGCTATTACGCAGAACCTTAGAATTGGAGCTATGCGTATACAGGGATTGCTGGAGAACGAGAGGGATAGAATTATCGGTTTTCAGGATATGCTTATGGAGTATGTGGGCAATGAACTTGATACCTTCAATAATTTCTATATGAAAGAGCGTTCTATTAAGAATCTTATTGCTGTAGGCGATGAAATTGATGCAATGAGGAAGATTATTCCAAAGCTTTCAAATAAAGATTCAATTGACAGCGAACAGATGAATGAAATTTACAATAAAATTGCAGGCAGCCAACCCAATCAGCTTGGGCTGGAATATGGGATTCCGCTGGAGGTTGCCAATATTTTGCTGCCGGCAGCAGTAATATATAAGATATTTTTGGACCGCTCTAAGGCGGAGCTTATTTGGACTCCGGGAATTGATTTTTGCGACAGTATAGCTGCAGATTATGCAGACAATAAAAAGAAGGTTCCGCTGAACCATGATTTTCAGGAAGATATTTTATCTATGGCCAGAAGTATCGCTAAGCGCTTTCATTGTAATAAAACTCATATTAACGATGTGCTGGTCATTGCAAACGAGATTTTTGACCGTATGAAAAGGGTTCATGGTCTTGATAAAAGGGCAAGACTGCTGCTTCAGATTGCAGTTATCATTCATGATTGCGGCAAATACATTAATATGAATGCAGGTGGCGAGGACGCCTATAATATTATTATGGCAACGGAGATTATCGGGCTGTCCCACAAGGAGAGAGAACTGGTGGCTAATGTTGTAAAATATAATACGGTATGGCTGCCCGCCTACCATTTGCTTGACCAGCATATGAGTCGGGAGGACTATATTTTCATAAGTAAGCTTACGGCAATTTTGAGAGTGGCAAATGCGCTTGACCGCAGCCACAAGCAAAAAATCAGCAGTATTAAGGCGACCTTAAAGGATAAGTCTTTAATTATTGTAACAGATACCATTGCAGATATTTCTTTAGAGAAAACTTTGTTTACCAGCAAGGCAGATTTTTTTGAAGAAGTATATGGAATTCGTCCAATTATTAAGCAGAGGAGGACATTTTAAATGGGAGAAAAAAAGTATACAAAACCGGAGTATTTTTATAATAGGGAGCTGTCTTGGATTGAGTTCAATTATCGCGTGTTGAGCGAGGCTAGGGACAAGAGCATACCTTTGTTTGAAAGAGTTAAGTTTTTAAGCATTACAGCTTCTAATTTAGATGAATTTTTTATGGTGCGAGTTGCTTCTCTTAAGGATCAGGAACATGCAGGTTATACAAAAAAAGATATTTCAGGAATGGATGCTTCAGAACAGCTTACTGCTATCAATGAAAAAACACATCAATTGATGGAGGACCAATATAATGTATTGAACCGTTCGTTAATTCCGGCATTGAATAAGGAGGGGCTTACTATTATTTTGCGCCACGAAGACTTGTCGGCAGTGCAGGCGGCATATGTTGACGAATATTTTCAGAAAAATGTTTATCCAGTGCTTACGCCAATGGCAGTGGATTCTTCAAGACCATTTCCGCTGGTATTAAATAAGACGCTAAATATTGCGGCTTTAATTTCCAATAATAAGCATGAAGGGGAATATGATTTGGCAACAGTGCAGGTACCGTCTGTGCTTGATCGCGTTATTCCGCTTCCCGCATCAGAAGAAGGTAAAAAGGAAGTCATTCTTTTGGAGGAGGTTATTGAGAAGAACCTTGATAAATTATTTCTGAACAATAAGGTGATATGTGCATACCCATACCGTATTATGAGAAATGCCGACCTTACAATTGATGAGGAAGAGGCAGAGGATCTTCTTCAGGAGATAGAAAAGCAATTAAAGCGGCGTCAGTGGGGTGAGGTTATCAGACTTGAAATTGCAGCAGATGCCAATAGAAAGCTGCTTAAAGAGCTTAAAAAACAACTTTCTGTAAATGATGAGGATGTGTTTAAGATAAACGGGCCATTAGACCTTACATTTCTTATGAAGATAAACGGTATGGAAGGCTTTGACCGTTTTAAGTATGCTAAATGGAAGCCTCAGCCTGCAAAGATGTTAAATGTTGATGAGAATTTGTTTGACCAGATTCGCAGGCAGGATATTTTAGTTCACCATCCATATGAGACATTTGATCCGGTAGTTAATTTTGTAAAGCTGGCTGCAAAAGATCCTGAGGTGCTGGCAATTAAGCAGACCTTGTACAGGGTATCCGGCAATTCTCCTATAATTGCAGCCCTTGCGCAAGCAGCAGAAAACGGGAAGCAGGTTTCTGTTTTAGTAGAGCTTAAGGCAAGGTTTGATGAGGAGAACAACATTATATGGGCTAAGAAGCTTGAACAGGCAGGGTGCCATGTAATATATGGTTTAGTGGGACTTAAAACACATAGTAAGATTACATTGGTGGTGCGTCGCGAGGAGGATGGAATTAGACGTTATGTTCATCTTGGAACAGGCAATTATAATGACAGCACTGCTAAGCTTTATACAGACCTCGGAATGTTTACAGCTTCAGAGTTGATTGGCGAGGATGCTACAGCAGTGTTTAATATGCTTTCAGGATATTCTGAGCCGCCGGTATGGAACAAGCTTACATGTGCGCCTATCTGGCTCAGGGATAAGTTTTTGTTGTTAATTGAAAGGGAGAAGCAGCATGCTTTGGAAGGCAAGCCGGCTAAAATAGTGGCAAAGATGAATTCCCTTTGTGATCAGAAGATTATTTCAGCATTATATGAGGCTTCGTCAGCAGGTGTGAAGATTGATTTAATAGTACGAGGAATATGCTGCCTTAAAGTAGGTATTCCTGGCGTTAGCGAGAATATAACAGTACGTTCCATTGTAGGTAATTTTTTGGAACACAGCAGGATTTATTATTTTTACAATGATGGATGGGAGGAGGTTTACATGGCCTCTGCGGACTGGATGCCCCGCAATTTGGATAGAAGGGTGGAGATATTGTTTCCAGTGGAAGCGGAGCATTTAAAGAAAGAAGTTATCCATGTGCTGGAAGCAGAGCTTGCTGATAATGTGAAGGCTCACTGGCTGCAGGC
>CANQSN010000039.1 GCA_947626505.1 uncultured Lachnospiraceae bacterium | reverse complement strand
CTCTCTATCTGCTCCTCTACGTATCTATCCCCATTATAAGTTGACATTAAAACAGCAACCTTCGCCATAACCTTTAAAGCCCTTTTCCCAATTGAATAACCTCTAAAATATATTCTTAAAGCACCGGTAACAGTAGTCTGTCCCAAAACAGTCTATTATAATCTAAAAATTACCATTGTTAAATATTCATTCTAAACCTAACTATTCTATATACTACCATATTTTACAATTCTATACAACTAATAAAGCCGAACAACAACCTACAGCATAGCATTATGTCTGCTTCTCTTTTGTACCTTCTATGTTTTCCTGAGCAAACCTCTCGCTTAAAATACGCTCATACTCTTCTCTGTGTACCTTCTCATCAATCCCAATCCGCTGCACTAAATCCTTAACCTTGCTCTCCAAATTGGAAATCTCTATCGTCATCATAAATACCTTCACCAAAAGAATTCCAATAATCAACAGGAAAACCAGATTCGCAGTAGACATTACACCCACAGCCCTGGTTATAACATACATAACCTCCGGAACAATAGCCATAACAATCATGACTAAAGATAAAACAATCCAAAAAAGAGCGTATTCTATCTGCATTTTTGAATACCGAATCTTTCTGATAATATAAAACAAGCTGATGACAGACAATGCAATTAACATAATTCTCAACCCAATTGACATTTCAATCACCTACCTTCTTTTCATTATAACGTGTTTATCATCTCTCTTGCGGAAGCTCTGTATAAAAAATATGGATACCAGCATACGGAACATATACATTGTAGACTTTGTCATATTTAAATAGCTGCTGCCACAAACCCTTTCATCCATCTCAACCTGCACCTCTCCAACTCTGGCGCCCTGTTTAATCAGGTAGGATATAGTATCAGGTTCCGGCCCATAATTCATATTTACTGCAAACTCTTTAATCATTGCATTGTTAAACATACGCATACCCGAGGTAGGATCCGATACCCGTTTTCCTGTGGTCAGCTTAATTGCCACCGTCAACATTCTTGCACCAATCATACGCATGGATTTCTCCTTGCGTTTTTTTACAAAACGCGAGCCAATAACAATATCATAATGGCCCTCCTCTATCTTATCAAGCATACCTTCTATATATTCAGGACGATGTTGACCATCCGCATCAAATTGTACTGCATAGTCATACCCCTTCTCATAGGCGTACTTAAGTCCGGCCTGAAACGCCCCTGCCAGTCCCAAATTAACAGGCAAGTCAATAATCTCAAAACCTACTCTGTGACACCGTCTTGATGTATGATCTGTAGAACCGTCATTCACCACCACATAATCATACTGTGGATAACGTTTTATTATATTGTTTACCACCTTAATAATGCTGTCTTCCTCATTATAGGCTGGTATAATCATAAGTAAGCTCATATCCGCACCTGCCTTATACTTTATTCAATTAATTAATGCAGAAAATTTTCTATTTATCACACACTTTTATGGATTTTATAATTTATTTCCCTCTTCGCTCTTTCCATACCACTTGGCCATAACTCTTGCAAAAGGCTTAGGCCAAAACTTGCAAAACATTTCATAATCCTCCTGCCCCCGCTGATGTTCTTCAATCGTGGCAGTAGTCTCTGAATCCTCATGAATCCTGTGTGCCATCAAAACCTCCGGCAAATATAAAAACTGCCCCGTCTTCCTGCTAAGCCACTCCCATGCCTGCCAGTCGAGATTACTCCGAAAATGCTTACGGAACAGATTTCTTCTCTGCTCCTGCTTAAGATACTGCCATATTGCAGCTTTGTGGTATGTAACAGTCGGGCAGCTTATAGCATTGCCAAATCTTATAATAAAACGTTTCCAAAATCGGCTGCTGCTCCTTGTAATATTTTTCATTGGAGCTAAAAGCATACGTTTAATTTTTAAATTTCTTTCCTCCGCACATTCTATACCGTTTTTATACTCTGCATAATCTGTGAATGCAATTAATGGATTCTCCGACCGTTCCATCATCTCCACTACCTGCTTCGCATAATCCGGATAATACAAATCATCCTGATGTGCTATGGTAATATACTGGGCATGGCTTACCGCCATAGCAAAATTCCAGTCAGACGCAATATTCGGCTGACCATTGCGAACCTTCAGCGGTATGCCATAACGCCTGCACATTTCTTCAATATAACTGCTGGGAGTAGATGTGGCCAAAATCACTTCACTGTCTATTGTCTGATTCTTTATTGATTTAATGCACTCCACCAAATATGGGCTGTCTTTATATGCACATATCACAAATGCATGCTTCATATCAATCACTCCACACCTTATTAACTAATTACAGTCTTCCCAAAATCATAAAATTACAATCACTGAATCATATTTTTTATTCAAGACTCGCTTATACAAATAACTGCATATTTTGACATATATATTGATTTTACCATATTTTTCTAATACATACAACTCTGTACGCTTATTTCCCCTCATCACCTTCAATTAATGGCAGCTTAAACACCTTCGACATCTCATTTTCTTCCTTTTCCGTAAAATAACCATACTGCAAAATACTGTATTCATCCATTTTATCGGAAATTTCGTTTTCTTCCTCATAGGTATGCCAAATTCCATCCTTTGTCATATAGCCAAATGCATTCATGGCGTCCACATCTTTCTGAACCGTTTTAATAAACTGGTTATATTTTGCCAGTGGAAGACCTGAATTTTCCAACAAAAGATTAGAGAGAAAATTCGTACTGAGCACCCCGTCAGTCTTTGTTTCAATATCATAATTTGCCCATAAAATATATGGCGTACAATACTGCTCCTGCATTTGCTGGAGATTAAGAGTGTCAAGTCCCCCGCCCAGCACAGTCTCCAAAAAGCCTTCATCAATCGCCGGCTGATGGTCGCCAAACATTAAAATAATTGTCGGCTCGTCATAATCCGAAAAATATTCCAGCAAACCTTTATAGGCCTCATCTGAAATATGGGCTGAAGAAAGGTACTCATTTGCCAATACAAACTCTCCTCCGCCTGCTATAATAGGCTCCTCCCATTCAGTATCGTCCAAATAGCCTCCATGATTCTGCATAGTCACGCTCATAATAAACAGTTTATCATTCTTTTTCTTATTTTCAAATTGCTCTATAACCTTACGGTATGTTTCCGCATCGCTTATATACCTTACATATTCAGGATCTTTAAAATCGTTCTGCGTATAGAAATTACCAAAATTCATGCTTTCATAAGCCACCTCGCGGTTCCAGTTTGTACCTACACAGGGATGTATCGCTGTAGTCTTATATCCAAGTGTTTCAAGATAAATGGGCAGTGAAAATGTTGTTCCATTTATAAACTGCTGGTATGGTACGCTGGAGGCAGGCAAAAATGCAAGACTGTTACCTGTCAGACATTCAAACTCCGAATTTGCCGTCTGTCCTCCGAACACAGATACATAGCATTTTCCCTTATTTACATTTTCATTGAGGGAATGTATATATGGGAGATAATCTTCATTGTATTCCATATTTTTCCCATTGTCTAACAAGGTATAATCTGCTAAGCTCTCATTCATTATAATGATAATATTGGGGTCTTGTCCCTTTGTCATAGGATTGGTGCCGCTATGCTCTATGTCGTCCGTCGTCTTATCAAGAATATTTCGTACAGCTTCTTTTGAGTAACCCTCCGGCTTCTCCATAAACAAATAATGAAAGTTCATAAAGAAATCCAAATATATTCCATTTTTCTTATAACTTTTATTGCGATTCCATATATCTACCTTAATTTCATTATCCAAAAGTACTGTTGTGGAATACATATAGTGCAAACCATAGACGCCCGCTGCCAAAAGAAGCATACGCGCCGCCAGTCTTGCCCAGAACATGTACCCTCGTTTCCTGCCCTTTTTTATTCCTTTGAACAAGCGTCTCCTGCTTTTTTCCGTCTCAGGCTCGTCCTTTTTATCCTCTTCTAAAATCTCCGTCTCATTATCTTCTCCGGCTTCGTCCCCTTCGCCTTCAACAGTCTCACTACTCTGCTCGGACTCTGCATTTTCCGGCTCAGTTGTTGCTGCTATTAAGAGGGCGGTATCCCCATCAATAGCAGTTATCTCATCAAAAGTCTTCCGCTTCTTGCTGCGATACGTTCCAAGAACAAATATATAACACATATAAGTAAACATAAACAGCATAAAATGAATCTGTGTATACGTCCATTTTATCTCATAATTTTCACTAACCTCAAAAGCAGTTTTCAAAAACAAAAAATCTGAAGGCAGCAATGGTACTCCCTTAAAAATACTTACCTGCAGATTTACGATTGTAAGCAAAAAGCACAAGACATTGTTGACCAAAAGCGCAACATACTTATTGCCAATCACTGCATACCATATGCACTGCAAGCATAAAATAAGCAGACAGTTAAAGTAAATCATCTGTGGCAGCCTTCCGTCCTGCAATTCATAAAAATGCAGAGTAAGCCACATTACAAAAATCGGGTTTGATATAAACAGCGCCCAGCCAACTCCCTTAACATCTCCAAGCCTCTGAAAAAACCATCTTGGCAGAACAAACAAAATAATCATTAAAAGACCTGCAATATACATACCCAGTACATTAAAGGAATTGTCGTATTGATAATTATATATGGTATCCAGCGCCTGATTCTTTACAAGAGAACCTCCCACATATAACCGTTTATTAGGAGAAGAAAAACTGGCAAGACGAACCGCCGGACTAATCTCCCCATTCTTAAGCTTTGGTCCTGTCACAATAACAAGGTAGGAATGACGCCCCTGAAGCCCGACGCCACCGGAAAAACGCACCCTTGTCATTTCCCCGTCTTTCATATCCTTTCTGTAAACACGTTTTTTTGCAACTACCTCATTTGTTTTTTTATCGCGAATGTAAATTGTTAAAAAATCAGTATTTGCCTTACCCTCCTGCATATCAAAACGCATATCTATACTGTAAAGCTTGACGTCCTTTTTAAAATATATCCTCTGTCTTGCGCGGCTTCCCCTGCCGAGATTACCGGTATTTTCCTCACTCATAATTCCCTCAGAAGAAGACTCAGCTACATTCTGTCTTATAGGCTGACGCACAAATATACACATTCCAATTAAAATCAGTATAATTATAATCCGTATAAAACCAAATTTTTTAATTTCATTAAAAACTTTTTGACGCATATTAAAAGCTCCTTTATCTTTTAGCACAGCATAAATGCTGTAGTACTTCTATAATAACATGTCCAACTAATTATACTGTCAGAATATAAAAACTGCAATGTATAATATGTGAAACTTTCCATGTAAATTTTTCATATTTGTTGTCAAATTACCCGATACAGTGCATATTTACCAAACCGCTTCATTTTCTTAAACGAATTCTTATTCTTAAACCTGTTATTTTTAACCACTATATAGTCGACTCCAATACCCTTAAGAACTTCATGCGCCTCATTTTCTTTATATTTTCTTTTGTAAATTCCCTCGCATATTTCTCCCATTGTTCCGTAATCTGTAGGAATATTCTGGTGATAATAATTGCGCCCCATAGGTGTAACAAGCTTTGTTGTATACTGTCTCAAGCCCTGCCTGAATGCTCTGGGATATATAACGCTGACTTCACCCTCATCCCCCTGTTTTAAAATATAATCCGACACCCTCACGCATATTTTTGGCACTCCATAGGTACTTTCATATTCCGTAAATATTTCCTTGTCCTCATACACATACCCATTAAAAGCCACTCCGAAGGCGCCTATTATCAACAGCGCTGCAAATGCAGCAAATACCCTTCCTCTATTAAACAAAAGGGTAAATTCCACCGGCAGATATGGCAGCACATAAAGCACCGGCAGCAAAATAAACATTCTCCAGTAAAGATCCGGCCCTGTAATAAAACTTGATACCAGTCCGATAAACAGTGGATTTACAATCGTCAGAGATACAAATATTGACACTCCGCAAAGTACTGTCTTTACAAGCTTATTTTCCTTAAACCATATAACCGTCAGGCTGACCACATATAAAACCAGACCAAAACCTCCAAGCGCCGGTTTTTTATCCATTCCCCAATAATTAATAAATACCTCCATCCAATCCTTGTGTTCTGTCATGGCATACGCAAAAATATTATCAGCAGCGGGAGTAAATAATACAATCACTAAAACCACCAGCGCCGGAATTATTGTTATAAGCGCCGGCGCCATAAGCCGCTTAAACTCCTCCTTTGAACGTATAGTAACTGCATAGGTAATTCCCACTACAGCATAATACACCGGTATCATATATACCCCAACAACAGTAGTGCATATTCCCGCGCACATAATAAACACTATGCCAACCCAATACTTTACAGTTTCCTTACTGTGAGTCATAATCTGAATACAGAAAAACAGAAACATAGGGAGAAGAATATTATAAAGAACCACCTTCCCCATCCATGGACAGTTAAACATATTATAATTGTTAAGCTTTGCAGAAAAACTTAATGTCTGGCTTATAAAAGAAAACCACATAAGATATGGCGCCCATTTTTCTTTTGGAAACAATGAGCGGATTACTTGTCCATATGCCATATAAGACATTGGAATTAACAAAAGAGGTAATAGAAAATGAAACATCTGTGCAGGATGTAAATGAAACACCACAGCCAGACAGCCTACATAAAACTCCCATGCCGAAATATTGGGCCTTAAATCCGCCTCAGACAGCCAGCCGGTTGTAATGTACATTGTATTTGTCTCTAAAGAATCATGTTCTACCGCATAGGTAGCCAAAGATACATAATAGGCGTCATCGCCCATTGTAATCTGCTGCCCTGTCACTCCTGCCAAATGAATAAGCAGCAAAATAAAAAACATAAAATGAAAAAAGCTTAAACCAAACCGCTTTTTCTGTCTAAGCTCCTTCCACCACATAACCAATTGCTTTTTCGGTGTATTAAGCTTTCCATTATGCATCTTCACAACAATAATAACTGTGCATACAACATAAAATAAAAGCAAAACAACACCGAAAACCGCTATCATTTCGTAAAATGAACCCTTTTTCAGCATAAAGGGCAATGCCACCAGTTCAAACAAAGAAATATGAAAAATGAAACCCACCAAAACGCTTAAAAACGCCTGACATTTCATTTTTAACCAAGTAAGAATAATATATCCGGCAGAATAATATAAAGCCGCCATCGCACACAAAAAGAATAACCCTTTTAACAAGAATAAACCTTTTTCATACATGCACGCTACTCTCCTTACTTCATTTTCATAATTGCCTTCCATATGCGCTTGGAATTATCATTATCTATATAGGTAAATGCCTTCTCCCGCTTTGAAACATACTGTTCATCCATGGCAAAATCCCTGCCCGCTGTTTTCTTAATGTAGAAAATAAGCTGCTCCACAGTGCTCGCCCGATCTCCGAACAAATCTTCGTCAAAATTCATATAACTTCCATGTATATCCTTATAATCCTCCACATCAAACTGATAAAAGATAACAGGCTTTTTTAAATAAAGCATGTCCCATGAAGCGCTGGAATAATCTGTAACCATCATACGACAGCGCATAATTATCTCATTTAACGGAATCTCACCAAAGGCAATAAGATTAACCCTGTCGCTGTCCACCCTAAAATCATCAATATACTTTCTTATGATTGGGTGAAGATAAAATGTAATGTAAAGGTCTTCCTGCTCCAAAAATCTGAGCAGCGAAGAGTCGGTCAACAATTGCTCATAATGACGGAAATACTTGCTTCTGCAAAACTCGGCGTCGCTTACGCTGTCAAGCCAGCTTCTCCAAGTAGGCATAACCAAAATCTCATTCTTGTCATAAGGCTTATTGGTAAGCACATCCCACCTTGCCAAACCGGTAATTACAATCTGCTTATTTGGATACTTAAGCTTGTCATGTATAATTTGCTTCTCCTTCTCTGAAGATGCAATAAACAAATCGCATCCCGCGCTGGAATTTCTATGGTAAAGCTTTGTGATATTTTTTAAACCGATTACGCCATGCTGCAAAAATACATTTTTTTTCTCCATAACCACGTCGTAAAGAATACTGCCCTTCTGCCTCCATACATATGCATGGGCTCTGGAATCAGTGCTTATAAGAAGCTTTGCAGCCTGCAAATAAATCATATGCTTAAGACTTAAAAAATTAATAACACGCTTTTTATACTTGCTGACCTTCTTATAATCCGGTTCTTTTTTATCAATCACATAAAAGAAATGAGCATTCTTCTCCACCTGTTTCCGATGTTCCATACAATACTGAAAGAAATAATACCCATTATCTTGGGCTGCTATACAATATTTTTCATAAACTAAATAAATATTTTTATTATCCCAGTATTCTTTGTTACTTTGGTAAATCCTTCTGGCAATCCTCTCTTTCAATCTGAACCAGAAGGAATCCGCCTGATTAACCTCCCTGTACTTAAATGCGAGCGTACTTTTTTGCGTAACAAACGGAAACAGTATAAACCCATCCCTTGTACGATATGCAACCTCTTCTCTAAGCCTTAAAAACCTGTTCTTAAAGGCGCTGCTTGTGTTATAGGCGTTTACATAATATGGGAAAAATTCCGGTTCGTCCTTGGATATATCCTCCTCGCTGTACATACACAAAAAAGTATCCCAGTAAACGGAACAAAAATCCAGTGTGGACAAATCTACAGTTCCCTGTACCACATATCTCCCGTTCTCATCTTTCTCCCATGTTGTATCAAGATTAAAGGAACGCTCCTTGCTTCCTTTCTCTGTCCTGAACTGAAGCACAATCATACCCGGAACGTAACCCTTCGCCTTCACGCTCATTGTTATATGAAGCCGGCTTCCCTTAATGCTGCAACATTCCACATGCGCCTTAACCGACTTTAAAAGGAGACGGACCTTTTGTTTTATCATCAGGCTCATTCGCCCTGTTTTTGTGAAATATGGCACGACACAATATTTTTTCTCTCTTTTTTGGAATTCATAAATCGGTTCCCCATACCGAAACCTCTGGGATTGCGCATCATTTTTAATATTGCCGATTCTCTCTGCTACTTTGCGGTTCATAAACCGTTTATATATAATCTCACCATTATCTTCGTAGTACATGCCTACCCGCCATTTCGTCTTCAGTACCTTCTCTATAGCCGGTAAAGACACATGCTCTATCTCAAGCTGATGTTTCTCGCGATTATAAACAAATGGCGGTGTTATAATCTGGTCTCCCTTAGCATTAATATAACAAACGCCTGCATTGTTATAATCTTCCCAATTCCATTTGCCTAAACCCAAAGTAAAACAATCTCGACTTCGAATCATTCTTGCTCTTAATGCCCCAGAAAAATTGTAATCTGACATTCTCAATTCCTCTTCTACATTATCTGCTAATATTTTTAAAAGTGCAGTCGCACTTCTTTAAATTATAACACATTTTACCAATCTGTGTCTATTAAACTCCTTAAGATTTTATTATATTGTTTGTAAATTTTATGTGTAAAAATTCCTCATTTTTTAGTATTTCTTGTTATATTACACTATATGTTCCAATAAAAAATATCGCATGTCCATATTATGTGGAGCGCTGCGATATTTATACATTATTATTCTATGATATCAATTTATTTGACAGTCGAATTTTTAACAAAGTCAATCTCCTTCATATACTCCCAATTAACATCCTGATCGTAATTAAAATCCTCATCCTTTGTCCACTCCTCAAATTTCTTGTCAAGCAGCTCCTGTGAACGCTGATTCATAAGTTCTTCCTTTTTATCTGCTGTGGCAGACTCGTCCACCACTTTAAGCATCTGAATAATATAAAAACCATCTGACGCCGAAATTACCTTATCATAAGTCTCTCCATCTTTAAGATTTTGAATAGATTCTCCTATCTCCTCCGGTAAATCGGAATCAGCGTCAACAGTCATCTCACCGGAAGTAGCTCCCATACCGTATGCCGCTGCCACTGTAGCAATGGGATTGCCCGCTTCAATTCTCTCAAGCGCATCCTTCGCATCCTCTTTAGCCTGCTCAAGTCCCTCCTCGTCAGCGCCTATTGCATTGCCGGAAACATCTGTTGCCACTGTTGGAAAATAAATATAATAAATTTTGGAAGTCTGCGCCTCCTCGTCCGAAATCTCAATTCCTTCGTCCTTTGCCAGCTTGTCCTTCATTTTTTCAATCGTGGCCGATTGTTCAAAAACTTTCTCCGCCAGCTCTCTGGTAATTCCCATATTTTCCTGCTCTTCCTTTGTCACCTGCTCTATAAACTTCTTTGCCTGTGCAATTACCTGCTCCTGCTCCTCCTCAGTCAAAGAAATGTTAAGCTCGTCCGCGTGCGCCATCGCAACCTTAATCTGACGTATCTGCTTAATTGCAGAACGCTTAGCCACATCCTCTAATGTGGATTCCTCAGTAGTGCCATCATCCCGCGTTACCGGATAGGTTGAAGTCCATGCCTCCGGACTTGAAAACATAGAAGAATAATAGGACTCATAATATTCTTGAACAGACTTGCAATAAAACCACATCTCATCCAATGTAACCTCCTGTCCGTTAGTAGTAAATACCACCTTCTTTGCCTGCTCTGTCTTACCGCAGCCAAAACCGCATACGCATATCATGCATAACATCAATATAAATGCTGTCAACCGCATACATCTCTTTTTCATCGTAATTCCTCCAATTATTATAACATTACCTCTATAGTATACCACAATATTCCATATCAGCAAACATCATTCTTCATCCATAAGCAGTCCAATCCTGTCCACAACATTCCAAAGCCTTGTCATAATATCCTCTTTTTTAAGATGCCCTGTCTTAAAATTAAACGCCGGCTCCTTCTCATTTGTAAATGTCACCTTTTCCCGCCTTATAACTGCCTCCTTAAGCATTTTGTCAAGCTTATTTATATCAACCGGAGCTTTCCCATATACATTAACGGTAATACTTCCTTCCACCTGACGGACATGGGTAATATAGCATCTTCTTGCAGTATTTTTTAAAAGCGCAACCTCCAACAGATTCTTTACCTCCTCCGGAGGCTCTCCGTATCGGTCAATCAATTCATCAGCCATATCCTCCAGATCATCTCTGGTTTCTATGCCGGCAATTCTTTTATATAATTCCAGCTTTTGAAACTCATTACGCACATACTCGACAGGAATATATGCAGTCAGGTCAACATCCACAGAAGTATCCACCGCTGCCGCCATAGTTTCCCCTTTCATTGAAGCTATCGCCTCGTTTAACATTTTACAGTACAAATCATAACCCACTGCCTCCATATGACCAGATTGGTCTTCTCCGAGTACGTTTCCCGCTCCTCGAATCTCCAAATCCCGCATGGCAATCTTAAATCCGGAACCGAGGTCTGTAAATTCCCGTATTGCAGCAAGACGTTTCTCCGCAGTTTCTTTAATCAGTTTATCCCGCCTATACAGCAAAAATGCAAACGCCCGCCTTGAGCTTCTGCCGACTCGGCCTCTTAACTGGTAAAGCTGCGCCAGTCCGAATTTATCTGCATCGTGGATAATAATAGTATTAACATTAGGAATATCAATTCCAGTCTCAATAATAGTAGTAGAGACAAGCACATCTATCTTTCCCGCCACAAAATCCATCATAATCCGCTCCAGTTCATGCTCGCCCATCTGTCCATGTCCGTAAGCTATTCTTGCCGCCGGCACCAGCTTTTTAAGCTCCATAGCAATTTCCTCTATGTTTTTAATGCGGTTATATACATAATACACCTGTCCGCCTCTTGCTATTTCACGCTTCACAGCCTCCTTAACAAGTTCCTCATTATATTCCATAACATAGGTCTGAATAGCCCGACGGTTTACCGGAGCTTCATTTAAAAGGCTCATATCGCGTATCCCTGCAAGGCTCATATGCAGAGTTCTTGGAATCGGAGTTGCTGTTAAAGTTAATACATCTATCTCCTTTTTCATCTGCTTGATACGCTCCTTGTGGGATACCCCAAAACGCTGCTCCTCATCCACTATAAGCAGGCCCAAATCCTTATAACAGACGTCCTTGCTGAAAACCCTGTGGGTTCCAATCACAATATCTACCTCACCCTTTCTGAGCCCGCTAATAACCTCCTTTTGCTCCTTAGCAGTACAAAAACGGGAAAGCATTTTCACTGTAATCGGATAATCCTTCATTCTCTCTGTGAAGGTTTGAAAATGCTGCTGTGCCAACACTGTGGTAGGCACCAGATACACCACCTGTTTAGAATTATTTACAGCCTTAAATGCAGCCCTTAAGGCCACCTCTGTCTTTCCATATCCCACATCTCCGCAAATCAGGCGGTCCATAATCTTATTGCTTTCCATATCCCGTTTTGTATCCTCTATTGCCTTAAGCTGGTCCTCCGTTTCATCATAGGGAAACATCTCCTCAAATTCTGTCTGCCACACTGTATCCTTTTCACAGGCAAATCCATGCTTCTCCTGTCTTATAGCATAAAGCGTTATAAGCTCCTTTGCCAGAAGTCCTACCTGCCCCTTAACCCTTGACTTTGTTTTCTCCCACTCCTTGCCGCCGAGCTTATTTAACTTCGGTCTTCTAGCCTCCTTACCTGCATATCTCTGCACCTTATCCATACCGCTTATATGGGTATAAAACATAGCGCCCTCGGCATATTCAATAGCAATATAATCCCTTATATTATCATCAATTTCTTTTTGCACAATTCCCCGATAAATACCCACTCCTCGGTCCTCATGCACTACATAATCGCCAATACTTAAATCGTCAAAACTTTTAATGACTTCTCCCTTAAACCTCGGTCTCTTAGTCCGCCTTTTCCCCTTTTGCCTTATTACGTCATCCTCCGACAAAATTACAATCTTCTCCTCCGGATAAGTAAAACCGCAAGACAAGGTTCCTGTAGTTACACAGGTCTGCCCTGCTAACACCTCGGCAGACATCTCGTCTGCATAATATGCTGTAAGCCCCTCCTCGCTTAACTCCTTAGAAAGCCTCTTTCCCCTTGTGGAGGATGAAGACAATAAAACAACACGATACTCCTCCCTTTGCCATCTCCTCATATCCTGAACCAGCATTTCAAAATGATTCTGATATGTATTTGTCCTCTGCGCATGAATTTCCTGTATCGTATTAGGAGAAAAAGCCGGCTCCACATAACCTATTTTAGAAAAATAATAACAATTGGACTTCTTCATTTTCTCATGAATTACTTCTTCAGAAAAATAGACGTCACACTGTCTTGGCAAAATGTACCCATAGTCAAGACGTCCCTGCATACTGGAATTAAACTCCTCCTCACTTTCCGACAAACTTTCCTTAATCCAGCTTGGCTCATCATAAAATACCGCTGCATTGTCGCCGGCAAAATAATCAAGCAAGGAAACTGTATCACTGTAAAAATAAGTTATAAAACTATCAATACCAGCTCCCAGACGGTAGGTGGAAAGTTCATCCATCACCTTACTGACTGCATACTTTAAATTGTATGCCTCCTTATTCTTTTGCTGTCTCATATACTCATTTCGCAAAATATCATATTCCGCCTCAATTTCTCTCTGCCCCTTCTCTAAAAGCTCGGCAGAAAGGGGAAGCTCAGTTGCCGGAAACAACAAAATCTCATCCATTTGCTCAATAGAACGCTGACTTTCCACATCAAAGCTTCTAATCGTATCTACTTCATCCCCCCAAAACTCAATCCGATAGGGCGCCTCCTCCCCCATAGGAAAAATATCTAAAATTCCCCCTCTGACAGAATACTGTCCCGGCTGTTCCACCATATGAACATTTTCATAACCTAAATCAACTAATTCTTTAGAAAATTCTGAAAGGACAAGCTCTTGCTCCGCCTTCACTGAAATCATAAATTTTTCCATCACAAAAAGCGGAAGTAATCGGTCAAGTACCCCCTCAACAGTGGTAACAACTGTAACCGACTTCCGCAAAGACTGATTATTCTTTTGCAATAAAAGCTCTCTTATTACCTCAAGCCTCTGATTTTGCGTTACTCCGCCATGTACATCCGCACTAAAAAACAAGGCGTCCTTAGCCGGATAATATAATACATCTCGGTCAAATGAGCGATAGTCGTCATACAATTTCTTCGCTCTGTCCTCGTTGTATGTTACAATAAGCCTCGTCTGGTAACGCCGCCCTAAAAGCATCATCATATGGCATATCTGGGTATCTACACATCCGTTTAACTGAATCGGAAATGCTTTTTCCTTTTCAGCCCTGTCAATATTTTGCATCATTAAAGACTTTGAGAGCGTCTCCTCAAAATATTTCATAACAAAAACTTCCTTAATTCACTTTTACAATTTGTTAGCCGCCGCTTTTGATTTCTGCCATCCTTAGCTTTTCTTCTTTCCATTGTATCGGTTCATAGCCCTTTGAATACCTTCCCCAAGCATAAGCTCTATTGCATCCTTCGCATCTTCAATACCTTCTGCAATATCCTCCTTTTGCTCCGCCGGAAACTTACTAAGAACATGCTTGACCAAATCCTGTCCGCTTCCCTTCATACCTACGCCAATCCTGACTCTCGGAAAATCTTCACTGCCTAAATGCGCAATAATACTTTTTATTCCATTATGCCCTCCTGCGCTGCCCCTCTCCCGAATACGAAGCTGTCCCACATCAAGATTTATATCATCATAAATCACAATAACATCCTCAGGAGCAATCTTATAAAACCTCGCAACCTCTCCAACACATTCCCCACTATTATTCATATATGTCATAGGCTTCGCCAATATCACCTTTTGTCCTGAAATAAATCCCTGACCATAAGCGCCCTTCATCTTCTGTTGATTCATATCAATAGAAAATGCATCGCAAATGCAGTCAATTACCTCAAATCCCACATTATGCCGAGTTCCTACATACTGCATACCGGGATTACCAAGTCCTACAATTAATTTCATATTTTCTTCCTCGCTGTCTTCATTTTCGTGAAAATCCCGCTCACACCGCTTCTTTATCTTTTTCCATATCCCTAACATCATTATTATATTACTTCCTCTTTTAAATACCTATTATATGCGTCAAACCATCATTTTCTCCTGCTCTTAATAATCTCTGTAACCTCGGCAAGCTGCTCCTTTGTATTAACGCCCATAATTTCAGTTTCATCTTCTGCAATCACTGCATCTACTCTTCCGCCCCCACTGCAAATAATCTCCAATGTATCCGGCAAATAGTACTCCCCCTGCACATTATCATTATTAAGCTTACCGAGACTGTCATACAAAGCCCCTGACTCAAACAAATACATTCCTGAATTTACTTCTTTACAGCCTTTCTCCTCCTCTGTAGCATCCTTATGCTCTACATTTTTAACAAACCTTCCGTCCTCATCCCGTATAATACGTCCATATCCTGTAGGATCCTCTAAAATGGTAGAAAGCATAGTCACTGTATTTTTCTGTTCAAAGTGCCGCATTACAAGCTTCTTAAGCGTCTTACCTGTAATAAGCGGAGTATCACCGCAAAGAATCAACGTCTGCCCTTCATGGCCAATAAACTCTTTTGCACACATCACTGCATGACCGGTACCAAGCTGTTCCTTCTGCTCCACATAAACAACGCCCTCCCCCACAGTATCCTTAACCAGCTCTGCACCATGTCCTACAATCAGGCATACCTCCTCTGCTCCCGCTATCCTTGCCGCATCAATAGAATAAGCAACCATTGGTTTCCCCAGAACCGTATGCAAAACCTTCGGAAGATCTGACTTCATTCTTGTTCCTTTACCCGCTGCTAAAATTACTGCTTTTACCATAACTCTATCCTCCATATTAAACAATTACAACATACGCCGATGTTATCCATTATAACCAACAAAAGCTGCCGCACATGCGACAGCTTACATCCTGATTAGTCTGTAGTATAAGGCATTAACGCAACATGACGCGCTCTCTTAATAGCCACAGTCAAAGCTCTCTGGTGCTTTGCGCAGTTGCCTGTAATTCGGCGAGGCAAAATCTTACCACGCTCGGACACATATCTCTTTAACTTGTTGGTATCCTTATAATCAATAACTGCATCCTTATCTGCACAAAATACACAAACTTTTTTTCTTCTACGTCCTCCTCTTCTCCTTACCGGAGAATCAGCATGTTCACTTTTATTATATGCCATGACATTAACCTCCTAACTCAAATCCTGAAATCTGCCAATCCTATATAATTCTATGGCAAATTCTTTGTAATTCTAAAACGGTAACTCTTCTTCAATACCGCTGTCAATATTCACAAATCCATCTCCAGAAGCTGCGCTTGGAACCGGCGCTCCGCCGCCATCACTGCTATAACTCTGGCTGGCCGACTTACTCTCAGCAAAATAAATCTCGTCTACAATTATCTGTACGGAGTACACCTTCTCACCATTTTTGTTGGTATAATTATCGTTTTGAACAGAACCAACAACAACAATCTTTATACCTTGATGCAAATACTTCTCAACAAACTCGCTAACTCTGCCAAATGTAGTACAATTGAAAAAATCTGTCTCCGGCTGTCCCTCACGCTTAAACCGCCTATCCACTGCAATAGAAAAACGTCCTACTGCGGTCTGGCTTGCTCCTTGGGAATATCGAACCTCTGGATCTCTGGTCAAACGACCCATCAACATAACTTTATTCATGGAAATTCCTCCTATTCGTTATGCGTCCTGTCTTACGCACAGGAATCTAAGAACATTGTCAGTAATACGAAGCTTTGATTCAAGCTCTGCCGGTGTTCCTGATTCCGCATCGAATTGGATGAAATAGTAATAACCCACATTCATCTTCTGAATCTCGTAAGCCAATGTCTTCTTACCAGCTTCATCAACATTAGTAATTGTACCGCCTGCGGAAGTAATCATGTTCTTTACGTTCTCCACAGTAGCACTCCTAACGTCATCTTCGATTTTTGCATTAACAACCAACGCTAATTCATACTTGTTCATAGTTGTTAGCACCTCCTTTTGGTCTCTGGCCCTTTCTGACATGAAAGAGCAAGGAAAATTTATTACCACACCCGACTATATTAGCACAACAAAATCTGGAAAGCAAGCATTTTTTATAAACTTTTCACTGCCTCAATTTCAAATCTATCTTACTATTCGGAAGCTTACCTTTTTTGTACCTTTATATTTCCCTTTACCCCTTATAGTGATAGTTGCCTTTCCAACGTTTTTATTGCTTCCATAGCTTACAGTGTAATCCCTCCCCTTTTTGAGCTTCTTACCATGATTCCTCACTGTAACCTTCGGCATTATACGCTTTTTGTTATATTTTTTATTTCCGATTGCATTAATCTTACAATCCGATATTTTCTTCTTAACAATGGAAAATCTAACAGTTTTCACATTTTTGTAATTACCGGCTCCGATTATAGTGCAGGACGCCTTTCCAAGAGTCTTGTTATTAGAAAACTTCACATTGTAATCAACACCCTGCAAAAGTCCGGTATTACCATTTCTAAGCTGCAATGCCGGAGTTACCGCGCCTTCTGCATAAGCCTGACTGCCAACAGTTCCCACAGTAACGTTCCTTATATCTGCCGGATAAATGGTATAGCTGCCTTCCTTTATCCCTTTATAATTACCTGCTCCAATTACCTTAACTGTTGCTAAACCAGCACAGCAATTATTACTGTATTCTAAATTATAATCCGTTCCCTCCGTCAGGGACACGCCCTGATAAGTTACTTTTACATCACAGTTTTGAGGCTTCTGGTTATAGGTATACTGCCCAAGTGTAATAAGCTCTGCCCCTTCAATATCCCTCTGCACAATATTAAAATACAACTGCACGCTGCCCTGATAGCCGCCCTGCAAAATAATCCTCGCTCCTGCTGAACCCACATTTATATTATTTGAATACGTAACATAATAATCTGCACCATTCTTAAGCACCGTTCCATCAACTGCCCTGACTACTACCTCCGGCTTAATCTCCGTTCCTGTATAAACTTGGTCAGCAATGGCGTCCACAGAAGCCACTGTACTTGTACCCACTGAAAATGGAATTACCTTCGTTCCTGTAAAATTGCCTATTCCCGTAACAGTTGCAGCAGCGCCTTGAGGCGCAAAAGCTGAAAGCTCCTGTCCGCTTGCAATATTGCCGGAATAGGAAATATTATAGTCCACTCCTGCTTTAAGAGGTTTTCCATTATAATACAAAGACACGCTTGGAACTGCTTGCCCCTCGCTAAGAATCTGGTCTGAAATCTGCCCCACAGTTACCTTAGAAATATCCTGCTCGTTAATAGAAAACAGAGTGGAAATGGTTCCACTGTAAATTCCAGCCTCTGCTCCGGACACCTCAACAAGCCCTATTCCAATATTTATGTTTTCACTATATTTTACAGTGTAATCCCTATCCAAAACCAAGGTCTTAACAGATTTTGAAGCAGTTACACTCTTTTTTAAGCAATAACCATAATAAGTTTTTGTTCCTACCTTCACAGAAGCCGCATAATATATTCCCGTATCACCATAAATGGTTGCATTTGCCTTTTTAGGAATAGTAACTGCCAGCTTATAGGAAGTATCCGGTCCCGTAAACAACTCCGTCTGCTTTTTAACCCTTCCTGTAACAGCAACCTTTTTCTTTGACACCACAGAAATATCAGGGGTAATCTCTCTGCCTGTGTAAATATATTCATCATCACACAGAATCTTATAGTCATTCATATTCTCCGAAACAACCACCTTACAGGAATCCGTTGCACCGGTGCTTGTTGTGGCAGTAATTACGGTCTCTCCGCCTGACACACCATATACATAACCATCCTTAACATATGCAACTGTGGGCTTAGATGATGTCCATCTAATATCATCAACACATCCCGCCGGCTGCAGGGAATGATATAAATACAGCTTGTTATTTGTAGTCAACGTCACTGAGCTATCTGTAATATTAATTCCGGTTGAAACAATTTTCTTTGGTGTAATCTCACTGGTCTTGTACCAGAAATTACAGTCCACATTTCCTGCAATTCCCGATACCCGTCCCCGGCTGGTATACTGCCAGAAAGAATATGTGCCGGTATAAATAGTTGCAAAACCCCTGTCCTTACCGTTATTTGCTCCGAAATTAGCAAGCCACATAAGATAGTCGGAAGCCAATTCCTCTGCATATAAATGATTGTTAAACATATCTGCATTTCCATATACCATCGGCGTGTATCCTGCATTTTCAACAGTCCGGCAAAATGCGCGACATACCTCTGTGGCTTCTCTTTTTGTCAAATGTGCATGATAAAGCCTCCCTGAAGTTGAAGTGTAAAACTCATAATCTAAAACCACCGGCATTGAAATATTATAATCCTTTATACGTTTCAACAAAAAGTTCGCCTCAGCTCGCGCCTCACTTGGAGTAGTAGCCTGTGAATAAATATATACCCCCACCTTAATTCCGGCCTTTAATGCGCCCTTTATATATCCAATATACCTATTGTCCGCACGCAATGCGCCGGTATCCGACCCTCGGTATCCCACGCGTATAATTGCAAATTCTACTCCCGCCTTTTTTACATTGCTCCAATTAATGTTCCCCTGCCATTCTGACACATCAATTCCATGGGCAACCTTATGATTTTTAAAACGCGTGGCGTGTCTATATGTACTTTTAGTAAATGGACTTTTAACAATTCCTGTTTTTACTGAAGCTCCTCCGCCAATACCTTCTCCCTCGTACCCATAATTATAATCCACGTTATGCCTTCTTAACTCCGGATCTGGATCAACTGATGCATCCGTTTTCTCGTTTTGTTTTTTAACTGTCATTTTGGCAGCCGAATTAATATAAGCTGATGGAACACTATTTACAAACAGCGCTAATGCTAATAGCATTACCATCAAAAGCCTTGTAATTCTTTTAACTTGTTTTTCCATTCTTCCACATCCTTTTTACAATAATCCTATAAATCCGTCACAATATTTAAACATATCCGGTCTGTTCTTTCACATCTTTTTATAATAATTCTATAAATCCTTTAAACGACTTCTCCACCATCTTTCTAGTAATCATAACTTCTCGCTGACATCCAAGGCATTTTAATTTAAAATCCATCCCCACTCGCAAAATCTCCCACTGATTCGTTCCACAAGGATGTTGCTTTTTCAATTTAATTACTTGTCCCACCTTAAAATCCATATGAGCGTTCCTCCTTACTTAACTTATTCAAGATTCGTGTCTGCTTTCGCAGGCGCTTTCTTACACGAATCTTTAGCGAATCCTCGCGGAGCATATATCAGATAGCCCGCCACTGATACAAATTTGTTACTCCCCGCCTATAAAGGCGTCAGCCGCCTCCCATATGATATATCAGTTTATCACAGATTACGTTACAATTCTATTTATTTCCCTTAGAAATCTCTGCCAAAATTACTGCATCTAAATACCGTTACTTAAAACAAAAACCCCAAGACTTGTAAACAAGCCTTGAAGCTTTATGTAATAGAACTAATATGCCTTATATTTTATTTCTGATTCCTATAAATATCATTCTCCAACTCCTCATTATTTAAAATTGAAAATCTTACACATGTTTGTAAATTCTTATTACAAAAAGAAAGTACCGTAAATTCTTATAAATAAAAATTAGCGGTACTTTCTTAAAAGGCGCCAACCAGATTTGAACTGGTGATCAAGGTGTTGCAGACCCGTGCCTTACCACTTGGCTATGGCGCCTTATCTTATTATGATAATGTTTGCAATTTGTTTTGAATTAAGCAAACAAAAACGCAACTAATTCATTTTAAAATTAATTACTTAATGACCCCAACGGGATTTGAACCCGTGTTACCGCCGTGAAAGGGCGATGTCTTAACCGCTTGACCATGGGGCCTAAAATTCACTAATAATATATGCACACTATATTAAAGTATGCCTATTATTAAAAAAACTCCCCGAGTAGGGCTCGAACCTACGACAACACGGTTAACAGCCGTGCGCTCTACCGACTGAGCTATCGAGGATTGTTTCTTTTCTTAGTGCTTCGATTATACACTAAAAACTGCACACAGTAAACACCTTTTTATTCGCGCTTCAATCCGCTTCTTCTTAAGACAAGCCCTCGGCCTATTAGT
>CANQSN010000038.1 GCA_947626505.1 uncultured Lachnospiraceae bacterium | reverse complement strand
GGCTCCATTGTGCATGTTATAGTACCCGCTATTAAATCCTCCCCTGTTATACATCTGCATGAGCCTTATAATATCTTCGCTATCCACATTATATTCCGTCTTATCTCTTATGCATCTTACTGCAATATCCCTATAATTGACATAAACACTTGTAACCTGCCCCACATATTCAGGCTTTTTCATTCTGCCCTCAATCTTAAAAGAACCGATTCCTGCCTTAATTAACTCCGGCAGCATAGAAACAGTACACATATCCTTTGGAGAAAGCAGAAAAGAAGTCCTATCCTGTCCCCTTAACTTATAAGGCAGACGACATGGCTGCGCGCACCTGCCGCGATTACCGCTGCGTCCTCCAATTGCGCTGCTTAAAAAACAATGTCCTGAATAGCAATAGCAAAGCGCTCCATGCACAAAACACTCCACTTCCAAACCCTCAATGGCAGTTATCTTTTTAATTTCATCTAAAGACAGCTCCCTGCCGGGAACCACCCTTTTAGCGCCCTGCCTGTAAATCCATTCTGCTCCTGTTTTGCTTAAAATTCCCATCTGTGTACTAGCATGTATGGCAAGGTCCGGAAATGCCTCCTTCACTGCCAGAAGCGCTCCAACATCCTGCACAATAACAGCATCTAACCCCTGCTCATAAAAAGGAAGGAGATACGAAAAAAGCTTCTCTTTCATCTCCTTCTCTTTTATCAGTGTATTAACAGTCAAATATATTTTTCTGTTGTACAAATGTACAAACTGTATCGCATCACATAGCTCCTCTGAAGAAAAATTCGCCGCATATGCCCTTGCGCCAAAATGGCTGCCACCCACATACACAGCGTCAGCGCCAGCATATACAGCAGCCTTTAAAGCCTCCATAGAACCCGCCGGCGCCAGCACCTCCGGAATATTTACAATATAATTGTCAAGTGTATTACTTTTATCCATAAAACTACCTCTGCTAACTATCCGCCGACTTACCCGGCGCTGCTGTCTTAAGCTTTGAAGTACCCTTAGAAGTTCCCTTTGCCACAGACTTAGCCACTGCATTTTCTGCTTCCAGTTCTAACAAACGTTTCTGAGTAGAAGACAACTGCTCCTTATAATCCTCCAACATCTTCTGAGAGGATTCATACTTAATCTTCATCTCAATCTGGTCATGCTGTATATCATAGTTAGATTTCTCAAGCTTTTGTATATCTGCCTGTAACTGGTCAACCTTTTCCTTAGCCTTAAAATAGTCGTCTGCAATATTAAGCGATAACAAAAGACTCTGATAATCGCTCGGCAATCTGTGATACTGATCCGACATCCTGCATTCCTGTTTTTTGTTGTTAATATATAAAGCAACCTTCTGCATATACTCAACACTCTCATCAGCAGATAATGTAATCACTTTATCATCAATAATGACCTGTACATCCTTCTTTTGTGCCATAATAATACCCTCGCTCTCTTTAATCCTCTTGATATAAGTCCATCAATCCCAAATGTTCATATGCCTGTTTTGTTACAATCCTGCCCTTAGGGGTACGTATTAGCAGACCTCTCTGTAATAAAAACGGTTCATATACATCCTCAATAGTTGCGCTGTCCTCCCCAATGGATGCGGCCAGCGTATCAAGTCCTACCGGACCTCCATTGAACCTCTTTATAATGGCTGAAAGCATAGCTTGGTCTGTAGAATCGAGCCCCATATCATCTACATCTAAAAGCTCAAGTGCAGTATCTACCACATCCGCAGTAATCATGCCATCAAATCTCACCATTGCAAAATCCCGTACTCTCCTTAACAATCGGTTCACAAGTCTTGGAGTTCCTCTTGAACGCATGGCAAGAAGCCTTGCTCCCTCTAAATCAATGGAAACATCAAGCTTATCAGCCGAATTCATAACAATCAACTGAAGTTCCCTCTCAGTATAATATTCAAGCCTGCTAACCACCCCAAATCTGTCTCTAAGAGGCGCAGACAGCATTCCTGCCCTTGTAGTTGCCCCGACTAACGTAAACTTAGGAAGTTCAAGCCTTACAGACTTAGCCATTGGGCCTTTTCCAATCATTACATCTATGGCGTAATCCTCCATAGCTGGATACAAAACCTCCTCAACCTGTCGGTTCAGCCTGTGAATCTCATCTATAAAAAGTACATCTCTCTCTGAAAGTCCATTTAAAATAGCCGCAAGCTCTCCCGGCTTCTCAATTGCCGGCCCTGAAGTAATCTTAAGATGCGAACCCATTTCATTGGCAATAATTCCCGATAAAGTAGTCTTTCCAAGTCCCGGCGGACCATATAATAAAATATGGTCTAAGGGCTCTCCTCGCATCTTCGCCGCATCAATAAATACCTTAAGGTTATTCTTAACCTTCTCTTGACCTATATACTCCTGTAAATATTTAGGTCTAAGCCCTGATTCCATATTACGGTCTTCCGATTCCAACTCTGTTGACAGTATCCTCTTCTCCATTGTATCAAATACTCCTACTTAAGCATAAACTTCAACGCCTGCTTTAAAAGCATATCGCTGTCCATTTCATCCGCACCCTCAACACTCGAAACCGCCTTGGATGCACTGTCGCTGTCGTATCCCAAAGCCATCAAAGCAAGATATGCATCATGTCTGGCGCTATTCTCAGGCGTCGTCGCCATACCCGTCTGGTCTGTCGTCTCCTGATACAAAATATCCTCAGCAGACACCTTGTCCTTTAATTCTAATATAAGCTTCTTAGCAGACTTAGGGCCAATCCCCGGAGCCTTGCTTATAAGCTTATCATCCTGACTGACAATAGCCATCATCAAAGCTGATACCGACATTGCTGACAAAATACCCAAAGCCGCCTTAGGCCCTATTCCATTCACTGTAATCAGCATTTCAAACATATGAAGCTGACTTATACTATCAAACCCAAACAGGGCAAGCTGATCCTCCCTGACATACGTGTATGTGTACAGCTTTGTTTCCTGTGTTCCCACCTTTACATTATCCAAAACTGTCAAAGGCACCTTAACAACATATCCTATTCCATGATTTTCAATAACTACGCTGTCTCCCCGAACCTCCTCAATGGTACCCTTGATATAGCCAATCATTTCCTTCCTCCCAAATCACATAATATAGTAAAATTATAACATATATGTGCCAAATATGGTACCTTTTACAATGACTTTTTTTAATTCTTAACTAAATATTAAAAAGTTATGCTATAATTACTTATATAAACAAATGGGGTGATGGCTTTGAAACGCGAATATATATTAGATAACATAAATTTAACACATCTTGATATATTAAATGCATTTCATATCAATCCCGCCACAGCCTTATTTTTTGACATTGAAACCACAGGCCTTTCTTCTAAGAATTCATGTCTCTATATGATTGGAGCTGTTAAATGGGATAACAATGCAAATGCTTTTAAGCTTATACAGTGGTTCAATGAAGATGGCGCAAATGCTATTAATATACTTAAAAACTTTTTTGAGCTTTCTGTTAATTGCCAGACATTAATACATTTCAATGGAGACCGGTTTGATATTCCTTATATAAAAGACTGCTGTAATAAATATGGCATTGAATTTCCACTAAATATCCTTTCAAGCCTTGACATTTACAAGCTTCTAAAACCCTTTAAAAATATATTAAAGCTTAACAATATGAAACAAAAAACAATCGAAGCCTTCTTAGGCTTTTTAAGAGAAGACAAAATGGATGGCAAAGAACTTATTAGGATATATAAAAATTACCTGAAATCCCCTGATGCAATAAGCAAAGAACTGCTTTTTGTCCACAATGCCGACGACCTTAAAGGTATGCTTCACATTATTAACGCCCTTGCATATCCTCTGCTCTTCTCAGCAGAAGGCAATATCAAAGAAATAGAAACAAAAGAACAGAATATTATATTTCATTTTACACCCTACTATCCTATTCCAAAACGAATTTCCATTGGAAAAAACGGATTTTACCTAAACGCTTTCCAAAAAAACATAACGTTTACAATTCCGCTATACATAGGAGAATTAAAATACTTTTACCCAAATTATCAGGACTACTACTATCTTCCCTATGAGGACGCCGCTATTCATAAAATCGTTGCCTCATATGTAGACGCTAAGCACCGAAATAAGGCGCAGGCATCCAACTGCTACACGAAAAAAGCCGGCTGCTTCCTGCCTCAGCCGGCCCCAATAATCAATCCAAGTTTTAAATTAAACTATACTGACAGCGTAAACTACTTTGAAGCAACAGATGAAAACCTCAAAGACAACGAAAAAATGCTTGACTATATCAAACACCTGCTTTCCTGCCTTATTGCTTAAAAGTATTCAAGTCTCTAACCCATCATCTGTTTCACCTTTTTTGGCAGCTCTCTTATATCCTTTATAAATGGAGTACCCTCCGGAACGCTGCCAAAACCATATGCCGCATGTAAAAATGGAATCCCCGCCTCATTTGCCGAATTGTAATCTCCCAGAGTATCCCCAACATATACAGCATCTTTAAGATTATTTCTCTCCACCACAAGACGGATATTCTTACCCTTGCTAAGTCCGGTATGCCCGAAATTCTCTGTATCCATAAAATACTCTGAAAGATTATGATAGCTCATAAACGCCTCAATATATCCCTCCTGGCAGTTGCTCACAATTGCAAGAAAATAATCCTTCTTTAGAATATTCAAAACCTCCTCTAACCCCTCAAACAAAACGCCCCCATGCTTCTCAATATATTCATTTTCATATTCCATGCAGATTTTTGCCATTTCCAAAGCCCGTTCCTTTGACACAGTATTAAACACTGCATAAGCAATCTCATCCATGGGTTTTCCCATATGCCCCTGCATCTGTTCGCATGTAATAATATAATCAATCTCAGGAAATCCTTTAATCTTCTCGTTCCATGAATCCACCACAGCTACAGAAGAATCCCACAATGTTCCATCTAAATCAAATACTATTCCTTTAGTCTGTTTCATATATCCTCCTATTATCGGTAACTTAAACTTCTAACTTATAGCAGAAAAAAACCCGCATTAAAAATGCGGGCACGATTATCATACGCTTATTGAATGTCCTACTTTCTTGCTGATGTAGTCGACCACATCCTCCATTGGAATTCCTAATGTATACGCAATCTCACTGTTAAATAGCTTCTCTGCTGTCCGATACAGACGTTCCTCCTGCTGGGAAAGGTCCTTACCCTTCTTCATTCTCTCCATCTTGCGGCCATATAGTCCCTTGATTACCTGAATCCAATTAACAGTATCTCCCGAATTGATAAGCTCCTTATAATGAGCGTCTCTCTCTCTGTCATTGTCACAGGAATACCCGTCTATACTGTCAATATTCTCAAGCAAGTCATGAACCTCATTAGCCGAAAGAAGATAGCGCATCATCACCTTTTTATTCTCAACATTGACAAATATAGTGCTGCGCTCATCATTTAATGGTTTTAAAGTATAATACTCCCCCACTGTATCGAACTGCTCACGTTCACAGATATCGACAATTTTGCATACACCAATGTTCCGGTACATAACCAAATCATCAACCTGATACATAAAAAACCAAACTTCCTTTCTGCCCTTAAGGCTATTCTTCATACTTCCGGCTGTCTGAAACAGCCATATATATTTTAACACAATTTTACCCATTTGTTAGCAAAAACATTCAATTAATGAAAATTTTGTGAAAAATTGCAAATACATGACCTGCGTTCAGGTATTGTTTTAGTGCAAAAATATCACTATACACTGTTTTTTGACTTAATCCCCAATCTCTGAATCCACATCAATCACCTTAATATCCCTGCGGAACATTATGTCATATAATACCGGTACGATAATCAATGTCATCAAAGTTGCATAAATCAGTCCTCCAACTACAACAATCGCCATTCCCTTACCCATATCCGAGCCCACATCTCGGCTTGCAATCATAGTCGACATGGCAAAAATTGTAGTTAAAGCAGTCATCAGGATAGGACGCATACGCGTACACCCTGCCTCAACTAAAGCCTCCCTCTTAGAAGCGCCGCCAATCCTAAGCTGGTTCACATAATCCACAAACACAATACCATTATTAACCACAACACCCATCAAAATCAAAAAGCCCATCATAGACATCATGGAAAGCTGCTCTCCTGCGACTAAAAGAGCGATAAAACCACCAGTAAATGCAAGCGGAATTGTAAAGATAACGATAAATGGCGAAAGCAGACTCTGGAATTGCGCCACCATAATAAGATAAATGAAAATAAATCCTAATAACATCATAAGCAGCATATTCTCAACGACTTCTCTTGTAGATTCAGTTTCACCCTCCAGCTCAATACTGTATCCCGCCGGCACATCATAGTCATCAATCAGCTTTTGCAATTCTCGGCTTTGCAAAGTAGTATTATACCCATCTTTTGTAATTCCAGATACCGAAATATATCTTGCCTGATTGTCCCTTGTAATTGAAGCCATAGAGCTTCCCTCTGACTTTTCGGCAAATTCCTTAAGCTTATGCTTCTCTTTTACGTCCTTTCCATCATCATCTTTAGATGTAGTCTCAAACTCATAATTCATAAGATTATCAAGATTGACCGTATCAGTTTCATCCACCACGTTGACCTTGTATTCCCTGTTATCAACAGTAAGCGTCATGGCCTCCTTCTCTGTAGTTACAGAGCTTGCCAGTTCCGCATATACCTGCGCAACAGTAAGTCCCAAACGAGCCGCCTTATTTTTATCTACAATAATGCTAATCTGAGTTTCTCCGTCCTCCTGACCGTTAGTAATCTCCTCAAATCCGCCAACCTTTTCAATCATATCCTTAACATCTTCGCTTATCGAAAGCAGCTCATCCAAATCATTACCTGTAATCTTAACATCAAGACCGGTTGCAAGCATAGCCGACATATCCATATTTGACTCTGATACAGAGTAATCCTCAAGCTTATAGTCGTCCATTTTTTCTTCTATTTTTTTGGCAATCTCCTTATTGCGCTGTCCGTAATCCGGATCAAGCATAATGTAAAACTCTACATTTTTAATATCTTCAGATTCAACTCCGCTTATACCCATCAATGCGAGCGAGCCCTTTGAAGCCATAGCTCCAACCTCGTCAACGCCCTCGACCTCGCTAATCATTTCCATAATATCATCAGCAGTCTTGGCGTCCTCTATATTGTCTGTATCCTCCGGCATAGTCACGCTTACCGACATCTGCTCGCTGCCCATCTCCGGCATAATCACAATTCCCATGCGGAACACCTGCCATATACAAAATACCAGCAGCAAAACAGCCAACGCCAGCGGTACAATTTTTACTTTAAGGCAAAATCTTAATACCATCTCATAGGCAGAAACAAAACGGTCAAATAACCTATGCTCCTTCTGCTTATCATTGCGAAGCAAAGTTGCAGACATACATGGAACTACTGTCAAGGCAACAATCAGACTTGCTACAAGGCTGTACGCAATAGTAAGGCACATATCCATCATAATCTCTCTGGTCAATCCATCCGTAAACAGAATAGGCAGAAAAACGCAAATAGTTGTCAGAGTAGAAGCTGTAATCGCCGCCGCAATCTGCTTCGCACCCACAACTGCCGCTCTGGCAGCAGGAACTCCTTCTCCTCGCAGCCTGTATATGTTCTCTATTGATACTATGGAGTTATCCACCAGCATACCTATACCCAAAGCCAGACCGGAAAGGGAAATTATGTTAAATGTAATATCTGTAAAATACATTAAAACAACCGCAAACAATACCGACAAAGGAATGGAAAAACCAATAACAATTGTAGGACGGTAATCCATAAGAAATATTAATAATACAATTATAGCTAAAACTGCCCCTGAAATCAGGTTGTTCATAACAGAATTAACAATCATGTCAATATAATCACCCTGATCCATCACGCTGACAAAACGCGTCCCCTTATAACGCTTTTCCATGTCGTCCATAGCGTTATTACATTTCTCTGACACTTCAGAGGTATAGGCTGTACTGGACTTGGTAACAGCCAGTACCACTGCGTTCTTATCCCCGATTTTGGCATAATTCTCCGCAGCATTATCAATCATTGTAATATCCGCTACATCTGATAACCTTACATCCCCTACGCCGTCAAGCTTACATAATACAACCCTTTTAAGCTCATTAAGGTCTTTAAATTCTTTTCCGACCTTCAATAAATACTGTGTTTCATCCTCTGATATATATCCGGCCGGCATATCAAAATTCTGGGCGGAAAGCATTTGAGCAAGGGTATCCATCTCCAGTAGAGTATTAAGATTAGCATTTTCTCTTGCTGTCTTAGCAGACTCCTCAAAGTTATCCTGAGCCTCATCAAGCTCTTTTTCGCCATCCTCCAATGCAGTTTCTGCCGCTGCCAGTTGAGCCGCAGACGAGCCAAATGCTGCCGCCGCAGTAATCTTACCGGACTCCACCTGCTCATATTTGTCCTGCGCCTGCTTTACCGACTTCTTTACCTGCTTTAACACAGCCTTTGCCGCCGCCAGCTTTGTCTGGTTGTTTGCAAGGTCTGTGTCAATCTGAGGAATTCTTACATTTACCCCATTTGATAAAGTCTGCAATGTATCCTTTGTAAATGAAGCTGCCGCCTCCTCCTGTCCTGCTGCCTTTAACGCTCCCTGAAGGGTTGCCAGCTTAGCGTCGTCGCTTAAAGCATCCTCTATGCTGACCGGCATCATCGGATTACCCTGCGCCATAGCCGCCATTGACTGAATAGTTGCATTAATCTTATTATAGGCATCCTGATATTGCTTTTTCTCCGCCTCTAAAGCTGCAATCTGCGCTTCAATTCCGCTTACCTGCGCTTCGTAAGCAGTCTGGGTTGCCAATGCCTGATTTAACTGCTTTGTAAACTTTGCCAGCTCGTCAGACTGCTTTTTTTGCTGGCTCTCTAAAGTCTTTTTATTCTTAGCGATAGCATTCTTTCCATCCTGAAGCTTTGATTTCGACTCGCTAATCTTATTCTCAGCATCCTTTAACGACTTGTTGACATGTGTTAAAAGCTTATTATTAACATCATCAATCTTTTTCTGGTCTAAACGGATTTCTACAGACTTTTCAACCGCGCCGGTTACAGATACAGAGGCAACTCCCTCCTGACGCTTTAATTCCGGTATGACGTCGTCATTTACAAAATCAGTAAGCTCATAAACGTCCATATCCTCTCTGGTAACTGCTGCATACATAGTTGCCATCATATCTGAAGAAATCTCCAAAACCATAGGTTTCCCGACGCTTTCAGGAAGCTCGAGCTGGTCAATCGATCTTGATACTTTAGCCATTGCGCTGTCCATATTCGTATCTTCAACAAACTCAAGAGAAATTAAGCTGTAGTTCTCCGCCGACTGCGATATTATGTTCTCAACGCCGGTAATAGTACCTAAAGTATTCTCCAAAACATCTGTAACATCATTCTCAACCTTTTCCGGCGCCGCCCCCGGATATGTAGTAATTACTTCAATATATGGCATATTAATTGAGGGGAGCAAATCTGTCTTCATTTTCGTAAATGCCACAACCCCCAAGACTATTACCATAATCACCCCTACAAATACCAAGAAGGGCTTCTTTACGCTGATTTTTGTCATTAACTTAACATCCTTTCTTATTTATAAAATATCAATCTAATTAAGCTTCCTAATAAATCAAGATATACTTTCGTATTTTACTCCTATTTTAAAATATCATCAATGGTTTCTATAAAAGTTCACATAACTTTCAATAATTGCCGCCGCAAAAAAAGGGCGTTTAAACGCCCTGATTATTAATAAAACAAATATCACTAAATGCGTTATATACTGTACACACTTGTTATCATACGTTTTTCAAACTCCATCTTTATAAGAGGTTTATCAAAAAGATAACCCTGCGCCAGATAGCATTTATTATTCATTAAAAGCTTAACGTTATCCATTGTTTCCACACCCTCTGCAATACACTCCATGTCAAGCTCTGTGGCCATTCCAATAACGTGCTTCATCATAATATTATCATATTTAAAATTGGCATTTTCCTTACTCAGGAAAGATTTATCAATCTTTAATACCTTAAATGGCAGATTCTTAATCATGCTTAATGAAGAATACCCTGTTCCAAAATCATCAACAGCAGTTGAAATTCCCTGCTCCTTAAGTCCTACTACCATCCTTTTAAGCTGCATAAAATCCGATTCTGTACTGGTTTCTGTTACCTCAATTTCTATTAAATCGTGAGGAACATTATACTGATCTATAACATCTATTATATCCTTTACTATATCTGCGTTATTAAGATGCCTTCTGGAAAAATTAACGGAAACCGGAACAGCCTTTATGCCATCGTCAATCCATCTTCTAATATCCCTGCAAACATTTTCCAGCATATAAAAATCCAGCGAGCATATTCTTTTGCTTTTCTCAAGCACAGGAATAAACGAGGCGGGCGAAATAACATTATCGTCTTTAATCCAGCGACAAAGCGCCTCCGCTCCAACCAATCTGTAATCCTTTAAAGATACCTTAGGCTGATAAAAAACATGAAATTCATTATCCTGCACAGCATTTTCAAAGTCGCTTTCAACTCGTCTTGCCTTATGCATAAGCTGAATAAGCTTTTCATCATAATAAAGCACCGGAACCTTATATACAAAGTGGGCAATATTACATGTAGAGCTTACAGCATTCATAATCTCATGTACAGCCTTAACATCACCGCCAATCATATATATTCCGGCACATGCCGATACCACAATCCTGTCTCCTGCCGATTTACCATATGGAATTATTACGCCTTCTAATAACTCCGCTATATGCGATACCCTATCCTTTTTACAAATTATAAAAAAATTATCCCCTCCGATACGTACTATAGTTTCCAACTCATCCCTTCTAAGACATTCTCCAAGCATATTAGCATAACGAACCATTATAGAAGTCCCCATATCCTGTCCCACCTGGGAGTTAATATCATTCATACCCCTTATATTAAATAAAATTGCCGCATATTCTGAAATTCTTCCCTGATTTATAAGCATTGCCATGTTGCGGGTAGCATAACGGATATTGGGCATACCGGTAGAAGCATCCTTAAAGGTTGCGTCCGACAAAAGCCTGCGCATTCTTATTCTAATCTTATTAAGGAAAAACAATCTGTTAAACTCGTCAATCAGAAGCTGCTCCTCCTCATTCCATTCAGGCTCTCCTGCTTTTTGATATGTATATATGGCATTAAGGCTTCCGTCCTCAGTTACCTCTCTCCTAATTCGGCTGCGTCCGTCTGCAATTCCGCTGTCATAAAATCTCAAAACCCTGCCCTGCTTAGACTGCTCATCCCTGCCATTATTGAATATCCTCATTTCACATTTCCCGATTCGGAATTCATCCGACAATTCTTCGATATTCTCTCTGTCCTTGTCGCTGCACAGTTCATCCGATTCTAATTGTTTCATAGCGAAATCATATAACATTAACCGTTTCTTTTCTATGTCCCTTAACGCCATATTTACTCCCCACTTTCCACATACCAAAACTTAAGAAACAAACCTAACAAATTAATTATCAATGGTGAAACAGCCTGATTCCTGTAAAGCACATTGCCATACCATATTTATTGCAGGTTGCAATTACATCATCATCTCTTATTGAACCGCCGGGCTGAGCGATATATTTAACACCGCTTTTTTTAGCCCTTTCAATATTATCTCCAAACGGGAAAAATGCATCAGAACCCAAAGCTACATCTTCCATCTTATCAAGCCATGCGCGTTTTTCTTCTCTCGTAAGCACATCAGGCTTTACTGCAAATGTCTGCTCCCAGACGCCATCTGCCAATACATCCATGTATTCATCACTTATATAAACATCAATAGCATTATCCCGATTGGCTCTGCCAAGTTTATCAACAAATGAAAGTCCCATTACTTTAGGGTGCTGTCTTAACCACCAGTTATCCGCCTTCTGTCCGGCCAGTCTTGTACAATGGATTCGGCTCTGCTGACCGGCGCCAATTCCAATCGCCTGTCCTCCCTTCACATAACACACCGAATTGGACTGGGTATACTTTAGTGTTATCAAAGAAATCATCAAATCAATCTTGGCTGAATCAGGAATATCCTTATTCTCCGTCACCACATTCTGTCCCAAAAAATCTGAATCAATATTTAGCTCATTTCTCCCCTGTTCAAAGCTTATTCCAAATACATCCTTAGTCTCCACCGGAGAAGGCACATAATTTGAATCAATCTCAATTACATTGTATCCTCCCTTTTTCTTAGACTTTAAAATCTCAAGCGCCTCAGGCTCATATCCCGGAGCAATTACACCATCCGAAACCTCTCTTTTTATCAGCTTTGCTGTATCCGCATCACATACATCAGAAAGAGAAATAAAATCTCCAAATGAAGACATCCTATCCGCTCCCCTTGCTCTTGCATATGCGCTTGCCAGCGGCGAAAGCTCTCCCATATCATCCACCCAGTAAATCTTTGCCTCCGTCTCACTAAGCGGCAGTCCTACAGCCGCTCCCGCCGGACTTACATGCTTAAATGAGGTTGCTGCCGGAAGGCCCGTAGCCTTCTTAAGCTCACTAACAAGCTGCCATCCGTTAAATGCGTCAAGAAAATTAATATATCCCGGCTTACCGTTAAGTACTGTAATCGGCAGCTCGCTTCCATCCTTCATATAAATTCTTGATGGTTTCTGATTTGGGTTGCATCCGTACTTTAATTCCAGTTCTTTCATGTAATATCTCCTTTATAACCATATATTCAGGCCTGTTGTTACGCCTGTTTCATTAATATTGCCCATAAGCATTCTTATACCTGACTATAGCTTAAAATCTACTTGTTTTTGTTAATAATCTTAGTTTCATACTCGCCTGTCTCAATATCAATAAATCTCACAAACAAAGAAACCTTGTTATCTTCATCAAGACTATCCCAAACCATATCGGCAAACTCATTAATCGTTCCTTTAATCTCTACAGAAACAGGCTCTCCCTCAAAGGTTGGCAGCGGATCGCCATCGCCCATATATGTGTGAATAAACCTTCCTTCACCGGCATTAGGGTTCTCATACGCAAATGTATATCTATTGCAGGAAGACGCATCCCCATTATTGCTCTTTAAAATGGACATGGCAAAATTGTACCCTCCATTCTCAATATGCATAATACCTGAGATTCTTGGAGTATAATTAGGCTCATCCGGTTCAAAGCTTCTACTCCTTAAGGACTGCTCAAATGTCAACTGCTTATCCATACCCTCATAAATAGTGTCTGTCTGATCACCATTTGTAACAATGGTCTTATTGCCCAGCACCCGCACTGGAGCATATATAATTAAGCTGGGATCCTCCAGCTTAGAAGGATCAAATGCCTCTGTACGGATTCCCTCGCCATCTTCTACAAAAATCCGGTTCCTGCTGTTGGCGCTGCGCCCCATAATAAAATATGCTGTCACTGCACACTTTCCATCTTCTGACCTTCCCATTACTATTCCTCTTCCGGGATAAGAAGTCTTACCTATCTCCTGTCCTAACGGTACAACTTTCATAAAATTCATCCTCCTTACTTATTAATCAAGACTCGCAAAGCCTATAACAGATGGGATTGAAGCCCACCACTAATGCAAATTTGTTACTCGCAGCCTATAAAGACGATAGTCGTCTCCTATATGATATAAGTTTAACATATATATCCAAAAAACAAAAGACAAAACATAATATGCAATAACATATCTTTACATAATATGTACTAATATATCTTTACATAATCCGAAATAATATATCCCTTATAAGTATATTTGCCGCTAGTGTATACCACTTTGTACCAGATTTTCTTAGAACTGTCCTTCTTCTGGCCCATAATGTAAAACTTGCCGCCCTTTTTCTTTACAACACATACCAAACGTTTGGTGATTCCTGCCCCCTTACGAACATTAACCCTTTTAGTAGTGGTTTTACCGCATTTGTATGATTTTGCCTTACTCTTTGGCAAATATCCAAAATAGGTCTTACCTTTTTTACTATAAGAAACATAATACCACTGCGTTCCGGATTTATTTTCCGCCTTTGATATAAGGCTCAAAACCATATTTTTAGGTATAGTTGCAACCTTTTTTGCACCAGACTTTGTAGAGTTCTTCAATTTATACTTGCTTTTTGTTACAATAGCCTTATTGGCGGTAAGTTTAGGTCTTGCTACAATCTGTTCAGATTTTGTTGAAGCTCCTGACGCCATAATCCCTTTAATATAATAGTAATATTCCCTGTCACTTTTCAATGATGTGTCTTTGTACTCCTCTTGAGTTCCATCTAAAACCGCAATCTGCTCAAACTTTCCATTTACCGCCTTTGAGCGATATATCTGATATCCGGTAAAATTGCTATTTCCCTCCCATATTAATCGAATTGACTTCTTTGTAATACCATCCACCATAAATCCGGTAATATCGCTTCCAAAAATATTAAATGTAACTACTCTGAATACATTGGCATATGCTCCTATCCCCGTAATCCTTATAGTAGCTGTTCCCACGTTTATGTTGTTCTCATAGGCAACAGTATAGTGTACATTCTCAGCTAACGCCTCCCCTGAAGCATTGGTAACAGTCATATTCTGTACAATAGGCTGTCCGGTATAGGCCATATCCACCACTCCGCTTACCCTGAATTGAGAACTATATTTATCCGGATCGCTTGTATACCAGAAATTCATATCCACATTACCGGTAATACCCGACACCTTACCGCTGCTGCTATACTGCCAGAATTCATAGTCGCCGGAATATGCTGTGGCCTCTGTGTAATTTGCCAGCCATATAGGGTATTTATCTGAAATGCTGCCCGCATTTAAATGATTTTTAAGCATATTGGAATTGGCGTATACCATAGGATAATACCCTGCATTCTGTACCTTAGCACAAAATGCATTACACACCTCTGTTGCCTGTGCCTTGGTAAGTCCGGCGTCATATAGACGCCCTTTTGTAGGGCCTGTTTCAGAATAGTATTCAAAATCCAGTATAAGAGGCATAGACATTGTATATTCATCTACATGCTCTATCAAATAATCCGCCTCCGCCTCTGCCTCCTTGGCTGAAACAGCCTGAGAGTAAATATAAATTCCAACTTTTAAACCTGCTTCCGTCGCACCCTTTATATGCTCCCAATACTTATTATCATTTAAAAGATTACCTGAAACCGCTGCTCTGTAAGCAGCCCTTATAAATACATATTCAATACCTGCATTCTTAACTGCATTCCAGTCCGTCACAGTATTCCACTCCGAAATATCAATTCCGTTTATAACATTTAATCCGGTAAATACGTTTGAATGCGTATATACTCCTCCGGTAAATGAATTCGGCGTACCATCCACCCATTTTTTTGAAAATACCGCATCCTCATAAAAGGATTCCGGAATCTCTCCCTGAAGCCTTAAAGAATCCTCATTGTCAAGCTTTTCCCCTGCGGCGGCATCTCCCAAAGAAAAAGCAAATGCTGATAACAGCATAATTCCCGCAAGCAAATTAGCAACCGTCTTTTTTAACATAAATTTCCACGTCCTTTGTGCTTTAATATGTAATAAAAAAATTACTATAAACTACATGAACAGCAGGCAAAAAATGCCTGCTGTATACAATATTATCTGATATAAATGTGATAATCCCATGATAAACCCTATCTCATCATAGAAAAACTATCCATGTCATACTGCTTAAGGTTATCACCAACAGTACGGGCGTCAGCCTCGGCAATCATCTTATCACGATTCTTTCTTGACGGAGCAATATCATTGTGACGACTGGGCCCGCCAACGCATCCGCCAACACATGCCATTCCTTCAATAAAATCTGCCGGCTGCTTGCCAAGCTTAAGCAAAAGCAACGCTTTTTTGCACTCCTCAGCGCCATCACAGGCGCAAACATTAAATATTGAGGAGTCAACTCCCTGCTCATCTATACTCTGAAGAACAGCCTTCGCAACTCCGCCCCCATTACCAAAACGCTTGCCATATACGCTTGCCTGCTGGGTATCATTTGCCTCCGGTTCCAGCTCTACATCCTTGGCTCTAAGCATCGCACGAATCTCGCCATAAGTAAGAGCATAATCCGCATTTCCCTCAATCCCACCGGAAACCACTTCCGACTTTTTTGCAATACATGGTCCGATAAACACAGTCTTTACATCCGGATTCTTAGCTTTTAGCATACGCGACACTGCGCACATAGGCGAAACTGTATTAGACATATTATCAATAAGTTCCGGATAGTGCTTCTTAATCATATTGACAAATGCCGGACAACAGGAGGTTGTCATCTTCTTACCCTCTTTTTGAGCCTCAATCCACTCAGAAGCCTCTGACCATGCAGTCATATCCCCTCCCAAGCCAACCTCCACCATATCTGCAAAACCAATCTTCTTCAATGCTGTACGCCAACTGGACATAGTAATATCCGCACCAAACTGCCCTTCTGTAGAGGGCGCCACCATCGCAATAACGCGCTTACCTGCCCTGATATCCCTGATAATATCAATAACAAAGGTCTTAGAAGAAATTGCGCCAAACGGACAGCTATGTATACACTGACCGCACTGTATACATTTATCAGCATCAATTGTGCAAATGCTGTTCTCATCCATTGAAATCGCATCCACAGGGCAATTACGCTTACATGGCCTAATCAAATCAGCAATAGCGTTATATGGACATGCAGCAGCACATTTGCCACACTCGCGGCATTTACTGGGATCAATATATGCGCGGCTTCTGCCAATGCTTATGGCGCCAAAATTACAAGAGTTCTGACATGCCTTTCCCATGCATTTCTGACAGTTGTCCGTCACAACATAACGGGAAATAGGGCAGCCCTCGCATGCAGCATTAATAACCTGAACAACCAGACCGTTATCCTTCTCTCCCACATGCTTGTTCTCTACTAATCGGGTACGCTCCCTTATAACCTCTCTCTCCTTGTATATACAACATCTGTATTGCGGCTGTGGCCCCGGAATCAAAACATAGGGCAGCATATCCTTCTTTTCATCAAACTCCCCTGCAAATGCCAGTTTTGCCGCCTCACAAATCAATTTATGTTTAATTTTTACAATTGTAGCATCATTAGTAACCATAAGCTTGCCTCCTTACTATTATTCTTATAATTGTAACACATTTCCCTGTGTTTAGAAAGTCAAAAACAACAGTAATGTTATATACAAATGCTCCACTACTTAGATGAAATGCAATTTTCACAATAACCATACAAAACAGAACTGCTGCACTCCATTTGAAAACCATGATGTTCTCTTATATGTTCGCGAAATTCATCCATAAAAGTACAGTCAAAATGAACCACCCTGCCGCAAGAAATACACTTCAAATGCAAATGCTCATGACATCTGTTTCCCTGTCCCACATACTGAAACACTGCCTTATCACCGGATTCATTCATATATTTAAGTACCTTCCCCTCCTTAATCAGATGATCCAGATACCGATAAACCGTAGTAACATTGGTATTCATACCGTTATTATGAAGATAATCCAAAATGCTTGCCACACTTACCGCTGTGTCCTTATGCGCTGTCAGATAAGCAGTAGCAAGCTGCCTTGCCCTTGTATTATAACCGCCTGTTTTCGCCATTTTACCACTCGCCTTCCCCATATAAATATCCCTTTAATACAAAGTATAGCATTTTTCTTAATTCATGTCACGCATTATATTGTTAAAATATTAACAATTTTACCCATGTATCAAAATATAGTATAACTTTTATTAATGAAAATGGGTTTCTCATACACAAAAAAATCGCAGCGCTGATTTACAGCGCTGCGATTCAAACTTAAAAACACCTATTTAAATAGACTCATGGAATGTTCTGCTTATAACATCATTCTGCTGCTCTGTCGTCAGCTTAATGAAATTTACTGCATATCCTGATACACGAATTGTAAGCTGCGGATAGTTTTCAGGGTGCGCCTGCGCGTCCTTTAACGTATCACGATTCAATACATTAACATTTAAATGGTATCCACCCTTATTAGTATATCCATCCAACATATTAACTAAGTTATCTACCTGTACTGCACTTGCCTCAACCATAATAATCATCCTCCTTATATTTATTAGTTACTATTTAAAAACAGTAATTGTTATTACTTGATATAATTATAGTAATTATTATTGTTTTTGTAAATAGAAAATTAATAAATTTTTGTATTTTTTTTAATACAACAAATTCTAATTCTTTCTAAATTCTTCCAGCTCAAGTCCTTCATTGTTATCCAGTACCATATTTATAATCCATTCATTATTAAATAAAAGCAAAGGATTTCCCTTCATGTCCTTGACCTTTTTCACGTCATTGAGTCTTTTTAAAGAATTTAAATCTGTTGTAACATCCTTTACCCAGCGTATATATCCATAAGGCAGAGTTTCTAAACGGACTTCACAGCCATATTCATTTTCCAGCCGGTACTTAAGCACATCAAACTGCAATGTACCTACCACTCCCGCAATAATCTCCGACATTCCTAACTGGTAATCCTGAAACAGTTGAATCGCTCCCTCCTGAGCAATCTCCGTAACTCCTTTCATAAACTGTTTACGCTTCATTGAGTTAAGCTGTACCAGCCTGCAAAAATGCTCCGGTGCAAACGTGGGAATACCCTCGTATTCAAATTTTTGTCCGGGCATACAAATTGTATCGCCTATGGAGAACAGCGCCGGATCAAACACTCCAATGACATCTCCGGCGTATGCCTCCTTAAGCACCTTTCTATCCTGCGCCATCAACTGCTGCGGCTGCGACAGCCTGAGCTTACGCTTACTCCGTACATGGTAAACCTCTTTGTCTGCATCAAATTTGCCTGAACATATTCTCATAAATGCAATACGATCTCTGTGGGATTTATTCATATTTGCCTGAATCTTAAAAACAAATGCTGAAAAATCTTCCGTCATAGGATTAATTGTTCCCTCATTACTTTTCCTTGGCAAAGGAGACGAGGTCATTTTAAGGAAATATTTTAAAAATGCCTCAACGCCAAAGTTTGTAAGAGCCGAACCAAAAAATACCGGAGACAATTCTCCCCTGCCAACCTTTTCCAAATCCAATTCATCGCTGGCTCCATCTAAAAGCTCAACTTCCTCTATAAGCTGGTTATAAAGCTCATCCCCCACCTTACTCTTAAAAGCGGAATCTGTCACGTCATAATCAGTCTCTTCTGCAGATTTTGCACCTCCCGGAGCCACTGTCTGAAACATGGAAACCTGACTGCTCTCTCTATCGTATATTCCCTTAAATCTTTTACCTGAACCAATTGGCCAATTCATAGGGCATGTCCTGATTCCTAACACTGTTTCAATATCATCAAGCAAATCAAAAGAATCTCTTGCCTCCCTGTCCATTTTATTAATAAATGTGAAAATTGGAATATGCCTCATGGTACATACCTTAAAAAGCTTAATAGTCTGCGCCTCAACACCCTTGCTAGCGTCAATAACCATAACTGCTGAATCCGCCGCCATCAACGTCCTATAGGTATCCTCCGAGAAATCCTGATGTCCGGGAGTATCCAAAATATTTATGCAATAGCCATTGTAATCAAATTGCAGCACTGAGGAGGTTACAGAAATTCCTCTTTCCTTCTCAATATCCATCCAGTCTGACACTGCATATTTTGAATTTGCCTTACCTTTCACTGAACCCGCTGTATTTATTGCCCCTCCGTAGAGCAGGAATTTCTCTGTAAGCGTTGTTTTCCCTGCATCAGGGTGGGATATAATGGCAAATGTCCTTCTTCGTTCTATTTCTTTTTCAATACTTGACATAATAACTTAACCTCACTTGCAAAAACTTATCATTTATATTATTTTTTTATTTTACCTTAAAATATATTATAGTCGTTCCTCCTTCATTGTCTGATATTCCCTTGTAACGATATACATATCTTCCCAGCTTGTTGGCTTGTACTTAGGCTTAGCCTCCTTAAAATCCTTGCAAGCATATATGCTGTTATAGTATTTATAGATAAAATCCAGCCAACGCTTTTGCCTTGTATTGCACTTTTGTTCTTCAGAGCTGTCCGGAATCAGTCCCATGCTTGCCCAATTTGCCCCCTCCGCTTTCAAAGCGGCAAATGCTTCATGCATAATCAATTCCATAATATTTTTTGCAAGACCCTTACGTTTTCTGCCTGCTTCACAGGAATATCCATTTTGCGACGTCACAGGACAGAATACAATAAATGCAACCATATCCTGTTTTTTATCCATAGCATAATAATATCTCCTGCCGCCCTTTTCAAAATCCAATGCCTGCGGTAAAAATGAATCTCTCTGACGCCTTTTATATATAGTAAAGTTATCGCCATTCCGACTATCCAGCCAGTCGTCATTCAATGCGCTCATCTTAAGCTCTAAATCAGGATTAGGCTCCTCATAATAGCGGTACTCCTCAATAGTAACCCCATATTTTTCTAAAATCTGCCGGCGCTGCTTCATTGCAGTTTTCGGATCCTTTAATTTGTAATTGCTAAGCGCAAATCTTGGTTCTCCGCCGCAATGAACTCTGTTACATCCAATAGATTCCATAGCATCCGCCTGTTCCTTGCTGACATTTACAAATGTCATGCTGATTTTCTTTGAAAGGCAAAACTGCTCGAATTCCTGCAATAAACTTTTCATAGAATCAATTTTACAAATAGGGCCGCCGCTGACAATAGCCTCCTTACCAATAATTCTGTATGGAATATATCCTTCCACATACTCTCCGGTAAATACTTTTCCTCCCGGATCCAGCGCCATATATGAGGCAAAATTCAATCCATAATCAGCTACACATTCTGAAATGCTTCTCGGTTTTACCCTTACAGTCTCTACAGGCGCATCAGTCTTTGTATCTTCCTCAGATGTTTCTTTTTCAGTTTTTTCTTTAGAAATCTCCTTAATGCTCTTGCTTTCTTCTGGTTCAGGCTGTGCTTCTTCATATACCTTCTCAGGCTTGATATGTTCTTTCTCGTTCTCTGTACTTTCCTGAACAGCTTCTTCATTTTCCTCAAGTTTTTGATTATTGACTTTATCATCTATATCTCCTTTCTTTATAAAGTTCTCGGCTGCTTCCTCTGCTGACTCATCTGCCTTCTCAGCTTCTCCGGCTTCGGCTTCTTCCTCTACTTCCTCGGCTGTCTCTTCTGCCTCTCTGGCTTCTCCAGCTTCGGCTGTCTCTTCTGCTTCTCTGGCTTCTCCAGCTTCGGCTGTCTCTTCTGCCTTTTCAACTTCTTCAGCTTCGGCTTCGGCTGCTTCCTCGGCTGCCTCATCTGCCTTTTCAACTTCTTCAGCTTCGGCTTCTTCCTCTACTGCCTCATCTGCCTTCTCAACTTCCCCAGCTTCGGCTGCTTCCTCGGCTGTCTCATC
>CANQSN010000037.1 GCA_947626505.1 uncultured Lachnospiraceae bacterium | reverse complement strand
AAAATCTGTAAGGACAGCGATATACTGAAAGAATATCTTAGCAGGAAGGAAAAGGAGGTATTTGATATTATGATGGCATTAAAGGCTCACACCATTACGGTGTGGGTTTTTACGTTGGCTTATATATATATTTATTGTTGTTATATGCTGCATTGTTATTGCTTTACTTGCAATAAAGCATAAAAAAGCGGAAATAATTTATAGGGTGGCTATGCAAAATGAAGTTTTGCAGTAGGGGGGGTAATTGAGTTTAGATAACGGATACTTGGACTGGAAAGTGCTTAAAATATGCATTTTTCAGTCCTTTTTTATGTTATTTGTTATGCTTAGCAGAGGGATATATGTATAATTGGCACAATTGGTAAATATTTACAAAAATGTTTTTGATTGCAGTAAATATTTTAAAGAAAACTTTAAGTTGGTATTGTAAATAACTATAAAATTTAATATAATTTCTATATGGTATGTTTGCAGGTTTTGGACTTTTCTTGTTCATAGGCAGATAGGTGGGGAAAATGAATAGTGAAAGGATTAGAGTATGTTACATAAGCATTTTATAAAGATGAACCATACAGAAGAAGCGCGATATAGTATTACCTATGATGGTATTTCTAAAGAGGGAGACCGTTCTTGTAATGAAGACAGTACGCTGGTAGTGAGACAGGAGGAAGATTATTTTTTTATGGTGGCTGACGGATTGGGAGGGCATGGTAATGGCAATGTCGCATCCCGTACCGTAGTGGATTCCATAGAGGAATATATAACAAAGGAGAAGCCTCATATTTCATCTGAGGATGAAACAGAATGTTTTGCACAGATTGTAAGGCAGGCGCAGGACGCTTTAATGAATAAGAAGGCAACGGGGGAGTTTGGAGATATGATGACCACCTTGGTGCTGCTTCATATTGGTGAGGATATCTGCTGGTGCCATGTTGGAGATTCAAGGCTTTATTGTTTTAGAAAGGGGAGATTAGTATCGCAGACACTGGACCACAGTGTTCCGCAAATATTGGTAATGGCGGAGGAGATTACACAAGAGGAGGTAAGGCACCATCCTGACCGTAACCGTCTGCTCAGAGCCATGGGAAAGGAGTGGGATAGAGGAGATGAATTTGTGGTTGAGGCTCCTATTCCAATAGAAGCAGATATGGCATTTTTACTGTGCACAGATGGTTTCTGGGAACATATACTTGAACAGCAGATGGAGCAATGTTTAATGGAAGCTGAAGATGTTACAGTATGGCTTGATAGAATGTCTGAAATCGTTAAGAAAAACGGAGAGGACTATAATATGGATAATTATTCTGCAATAGCAGTGTGGATAAAACAAGAATAATAGAGGAGGTAGTTTCAATGGGCTTATTAAGATTTTTTCAAGCCAATGATGACAAAGGAGTTGAGGAGGTTCCTGTAAGTACAGTCACTACCATCACAGGAACTAAAGGACAGTATGAAAACAGCATCATTGAATTTGATGGCAGCTTGGTGATTGGAAGAGATCCGGCATGTGCGGAGCTGATTATCAATGACAGCAATGTGAGCCGAATGCATTGCACCATCACTTATGAACCAAAGGATAGCACTTATATTGTCACAGACCATTCTACAAATGGTACTTTTATAGGAAGAGAACGAATTGAAAAGGGAAAAAGTAGGATTGTTCCAAAGGGTACATTTATTATTATAGGACAGTCAGGTAATAATTTCCGATTAGATTAGACGAAAGGAAAAATATGGGAAATCAAATGCAAGACCACTTTACACTTCCAATTGCGACACTGGTTAAGCATAGATATCAGATTATGAATGTGCTTGGAATCGGTGGGTTTGGAATAACATATAAGGTGAAGGATTCCTATACTGGAAAGATATATGCGATGAAAGAATATGCGCCCTCAAGTATTTGCAGCAGAGGGGGAGATGGTAAGGCGCTGCGTCCCATATCGGCGGAATATGTGGAGGCCTATCAGCATGAAAGAGAACGTTTTTTAGAGGAAGCTGATATAATAAGACAGTTGGATTCTGTTGCAGGGATAGTTCCAGTTATAGATTGCTTTAATGAAAACGAAACTTCCTATTATGTAATGCAATTTATAGAAGGGAAAACATTGATAGAGCATATCATGGAGCATGATGGACGTCTTGGAATAGGCGAGACACTGTCCGTTATAGGAGGAGTTGCCTATGCCTTACATATAGTTCATGAACAAAAGGGAATCTTCCACAGAGATATAAGTCCCGATAATATTCTTATTACGAGGGCTAATGAGGTTAGAGTTATTGATTTTGGTAATTGCAGAAATATTACAGATGATGGTAATTATACAGGCTCAATTGTTTTGAAGCCGGGATTTGCACCACCAGAGCAGTATTCTGCCAATATGCCTCAGGGATCATATACTGATGTATATTCATTGGCGGGAACAATGTATTACTGCCTGACAGGAATGATGATTCCTGCAGCGCCAGATAGGATGAAGGGGGAAGAATATATTCCGTTAAGAGAGGTTTTTCCTGAGCTCAATAGAAATTTTTCTAAAGCGGTAGACCATGCACTGGAGCTTGATTATAATAAGCGAACGCAGAATATGGAGCAGTTCATGCAGGAGTTGGGACTTGATCCAACGTTATATGAGGATAAGGTAACAATATCACCATATCTGGAGATTATAGGAGGAACAATGCGTGGAAGAAGATATAACATATTAAAGGATACATGTATCACGTTAGGTCGTGCCAAAACCTCAGATATTTCATTTCCAACAGATCTTTATATAAGCAAAAGACATTGCGAAGTATATTATGATTCTGACGAAGATGTATTTTATATCGAGGATTATTCTACTAACGGTACTTACATCAATGGTAAACGGATAACACAGGGAACGCTTCACTCGATGAGGCCGGGACAGTCCTTTGCTATCGGTAATAAGAATACTGTAATGAAGGTAGGCGTTATGCATGTATGATGAAATTAAAAACTCATATCAGGTATCGCTGGGAGTATCCAGCCTGATTGGCACCAGGCAGGAACAACAGGACAGTGTATATGGAGAAATATTAGAGGATTCGGTAGTAGCTATTATTTGTGATGGTATGGGAGGTTTACAGCATGGAGCATTGGCGAGTCAGGTAGCCATTCAAACATTTGCAGAAGATTATGAGAATAAAGATCCTGCCATAAGTATTCCTATGTTTTTGCAACAAGAAGCGATTGAGATGGATATGGTGGTACATGAATTGGTTGATGAGAATAATCATCCCATCAGAGCAGGAAGTACTGCTGCAGCAGTAGTAATCCAAGGCAACAATTTGTATTTTCTCGGTGTGGGAGATAGTCATATTTACATTATTCGAGGGGATGAGATGATGGTTGTAAATCGTGACCACAATTATCGTTTGCGTCTTGACGAGGCGTTAGAGTCGGGAAGGATTACGGAGGAGTTATATCAGAAGGAGATTATACAGGGAGAAGCATTGATTAGCTATCTTGGAAAAGGTAATCTGCCCTTGATGGATGTAAATGTAAAACCGTTTTTATTGCAGCAGAATGATGTGGTTATGCTTTGCAGTGATGGACTTTATAAAACGCTTTCTGACAGTGAGATAAAAGACATTTGTAAACAGCATTTTCCTGATTCACAAAAGATGGCGGAAATGCTTACAGAAACAGCAATAATCAAGTCATTGGAGAATCAGGATAATACATCAGTAGTAGTTATCCATTATAACGGTATTGCTAAAGCCTAATATACGCTTTGTAAGGACGCACAGAGATTAGGGGTAAGAAAGTGTCTGCCAAAAGCAGACCTTATGCTTGCGCTAAGACTTACAAGCAAGTCTTGAATAAGGTAAAGCATTTTGCCTATGAAAAATTATCCTGTGGAGTTTTAGCAGATATGAATGTGCCAAGGCACTTGAAGAAAATATTATAAGGAGGAATTGACATGAGATTAGCCAGATGTGAAAAGGGGCATTATTATGATAAAGATAAGTTTACGACATGCCCGCATTGTAGTGGGATGCAGGTAGCGCCGGGGGAAACAGTGGCATATGCAGATCCGAATGCCAAAACTGAAATGCCGGATAGTATTAAGCCAAAAGTAGAAGTTGAAGACAGGGTTCCGTTTGATCCGCCTAAGAATATGTATTCTACAGAAGAGCTTTCTAAAAATGAGGAAGCAAAGATGTATACAGAAGAGATTGATCCTATGGCTGAGAGTACTCTTAATAAGAAGGAGACAGCGGCTGAGGAAGAGAAGACGGATGCATTTTCTAATTCTACTCCAAAGAATGATAAGCCATTATATGAAATGAAAACTGTCATGTTAGATGAGGAACAGGCGGCAGTTCCTGCATTTAACAAGGCGGATGAGGATAGAAAGCAGAAGGAGGCTGCCGAAAAGGAAGCTGCTGAAAAGGAGGCAGCGAGAAAGGCAGCCGAGGAGAAGAAGGCTGAGGAAGAGAAAGAGATGGCTAGAAAAGAGGCAGCAAGAAAAGCTGCCGAGGAGGAGAAGGCCAAGAGAGAGAAGGAAGCAGCGAGAAAGGCAGCCGAGGAGAAGAAGGCTGAGGAAGAAAAAGAGATAGCCAGAAAAGAGGCGGCAAGAAGGGCAGCCGAGGAGGAAGCAGCGAGAAGGGCAGCCGAGGAGAAGAAGGCTGAGGAAGAGAAAGAGAAAGAGATAGCCGGAAAAGAGGCGGCAATAAAAGCAACCGAGCAGGAGACCAAGAAAGCATATTCTAATATAAACCAAACTAATGCTAATATTGATAACACAGAAAATAAAAATGTGAATGATGCGGCAGAAGATAGTAAGGAAGCTGACGCAGCGGATGATGATAATGCAGAGAGAGAGGTAGCAAGCTCTCTTCAGGAGAATGTAGAGAGTGTAACAGCTTCTAGGATTCCGGATGATATTTCCACAGAGGAGAAGAACAGTAATCCAATTGTGGGATATCTGATTTGCATGGAAGGACTTCATAAAGGAAAGAGCTATAATATTAATGAAGGAAGAAACTTTATTGGAAGATCAAGCGGAAGCGATATTTGTTTAGCGGGAAACGGTAAAATCAGCAGGGAAAAACATGCTATTATAACCTATGATCCACGTTCTAAAACATTTTTCTTCCAGCCGGACGAGAGTCGTAATTTGTCTTACTTAAACGACGAATTGGTATTAGGAACACAAAAAATGGCTCATGAGGATATTTTATTTATGGGTGAAGAAAAGTTTATTTTCCTTAAGCTCACATGTGATAAGCTGGATTGGCTTATAAATAATTAGTTATAAAAATAAGGGTATTGCCGTGGCAATACCCTTATTAAGTATTATTTTTTCTTTTTCTTGAATAGTTTTTCATGAATACTGGCAGGATGGTTTTGGTTAGCCATCTGCAAACGAAGCTGTGTACCAACATTTTTTGTGATTTTATCGTCGTTGGGAGAAACTCGGTATTCTGATTCTGAGGTTTTTAGCGACAGCTTTTTAGTAAGGGGCGGCTCCTTCTTAGGTTTAGGTTGTGTAACAGGCATGGATGGAGCTTCGACTTCTTTGGATATGGAGTTTTCTTTTTTCTTATTGCACATTGTAATAAAAATTTTAAGTTTATCACAATTAGCAATATGGTTTTTCTCCATAAGTTCCTGCATCTGAAGTTCATTAAAGTAAGTGCGAGTCCCTTTGTAGTCAAGGCACAGATAGCCCTTAGAAAGGGAGTGTTCTACAAAATAGTATATGTTATCGCTCTGGAGCTGTTCTTGCGTATTCAGTACCGGATAATGCTCAAGGCTTCCGCCAATTGGCTGTATATATTTTTGGTAGACAATTAAGTTCTGCACCTTAAATTCATTTGATGTAAGCTTTTCTGTTAATTCTTCGGCAGAAATATCAGAAATCTCATTGTTATCCAAATCAAATAAACGGTATCCGGTTATAGCGCCATTCTTCGCCTTAAAAGTAGCAATCATGTGAAGATTGCCGGAGTTTATAATTACGTCGTTGGTAAGAGCAAGACGCAGCTCATGTATAGACTGAAAACGGTCTTTTGCTTTTATACTGAGTCCCTTCATCAGAGCCTTGTTATGCCTTCTGGAAATGTCAATATTACAATCCGATAAAGGTATAAGCTCATCCTCAACTAAACGCTCCATAGACTCTGGCGGAACTATGTTTGTCATGGTTTTATACATGGTAGCACAGAGGGCATAGACGTCTGTCCAAGGTCCCTGTACGCCCTTGGTACGATATTGTTCCTCCGGTGCAAAGCCGCGTTTTAAAATAATGGTTAAGCTTTTACCATTCTCATCATTGGTCAGTCTTGCAGCTCCAAAATCAATAAGCTTAAATGCACCGTCCATGCGAATCATAATATTATCAGGGCTGATATCGCGATGGATAATGCCTTTTTTGTGAATCTGTTCTAAGGCTACCATAACGGGAGTCATAAGCTCTATGGTCTCAGCGGGACTTAATGTTCCGTTAGTAGCCAGATATTCCTTTAAGGTGATTCCCTCTATATACTCCATAACAATATAGGCAGTGTTATTCTCACAGAAGAAATCACGAATGGATACAATTCCGTCAAGATCCTGAAATTCCTGTAGTGTTTGAGCTTCCTTTGTATATTTATCAAAACCGTTCTTGTATGTGTCTTCATCCTTTGAGGTGAAGAAATATATATAATTAGAGCCTGAGCTGCTACAGTCGCGACTTGCGACATTTGATGGAAAGTACTCCTTGATGGCAACCGGTTCCTCTGACTCAGTATCCCATCCAATATATGTAATTCCGAAACCGCCTTCGCCAATTACTCGGCCAATTTTGTAACGTTCGTGCAATAAAGTATCTAATGGCAGACTTCTAGGGTTTATATTATAGGATTCGGCAGTAAAACTGCAAAAAGGACATATTTTTTTGCTCTTTGGAATAATAGACATACATCCATAACAGATACGCTCATTTTCATTCATGGAATGCCCCCCGATTGATTATAAAATTGGCAAATGCCACTATATATATGATACTAGGAAAATGGGTAAAAATCAACATCAAAAAGAAACTACTTTAAAAAAAAGGGTGGTTGTGGTATCCTCTAATTTAGAAAATATTATTCTTACAGGGATTGTTTTGCAGCGGTGAGATTTGTAAATTATAAAAGATAAAGGAGAGATGAAAAAAGCATGGCTGAAAACGTAAAATATGCGTATCATAAGTTAAGCGATGAAGTGCAGCAGCGGATAATAGAGGATAGGGAAAAGCACAGGGAGAATCCTTATGCTACTAAGGATGAGGATATTGTAAGGAGAAATCCTGACAGGGACAAGGCGAATCTCTGGAGACCGGCATTTGCCAGAGATATTGAGAAGATTATGAACATTCCGTATTATAATCGGTATTCAGATAAGACGCAGGTGTTTTCGTTCTATAAAAATGATGATATATCAAGAAGGTCCTTCCATGTTCAGCTTGTGGCTAAAAATGCCAGAACAATTGTAAGGATGCTGAATCTCAATGAAGATTTGGCTGAGGCTATTTCTCTGGGGCATGATATTGGGCATACGCCTTTTGGACATGCCGGTGAGAGATTATTAAATAATAAATACTATGAACATACCGGCAGATATTTTAACCATAATATACATAGCGTCAGAGTGCTTGATACGCTTGCTCCATGGAATATAAGCGCACAGACTCTGGATGGAGTGATGTGCCACAATGGGGAATTAGAGCTTACTGAATACAGACCAAGGAAAAAAGAATATTTTGATGATATCGAGGCAGAGATGGAGAGCTGTTATATAGATTCTAAAAATATAAAAAAACTTATTCCTTCCACGCTTGAGGGCTGTGTTATGAGGGTGTGCGATATAATTGCATATATCGGTAAGGATCGTCAGGATGCAATTCGTCTGGGTATGATTGAGGATGATAATACATTTAGAAATGATGTAATTGGACATAGTAATCCTGAAATTATCAATAATATGATTGTTAATATTATAGAGAACAGTTATGGGAAACCTTATTTGAAAATGGACGAAGAATATTTTGAGGCATTCAGCAGGGCAAAAAAGGAGAATTACCAGTTAATTTACAATAATGATGAGATGGAGAGGGTGTTCAGAGATACTGTTACGCCAATGTTTGACCATGTTTATGAGGCAATTTTAAAACAGATTAAGGATAAAGACAGTATTTTCTATAAGCATCATATACAGTTTTTACAGCAGATTAACCAATATATCCCGGACTTCTCATTAGAAAAATATTTGGAGACAGAAGAGAATCAGCTTGTGGTAGACTATATTGCAAGCATGACTGACGACTATTTTGTAGATTTATATAATGAGCTGTTTCCAAAAGGGAAATATGCGATTAATTATAAGGGATATTTTGTATAGGGAATTATAGTAAAAATGTATTTTATCTGTATGTTTAACATACAGATAAAATACATTTTATTATTCTGCATATTCATCATTATCTAAAATTTTTCCGGGAAGGTCAGAATCTTTAGAATTCTGAATATTTGGTTTTTGTTCAGATGTATCCAATTCATTTTCTTCATCTTCATAGTATTCTTCATCATTGTCGTCCGGTTCGTAAGCAGAGGGGCTTTCTGTAGTATCGCTGGCGACGTCCGGAGTATTCTGGTCTGAAGAATGTTTGCTCTCGTTTTTGTCAGATGCATCTTCTTCAAAATCATATATATATGAGTCGTTTTCATCGTCATAAGTGTCCTCACTATCGCTGTCAGAATCTTCGCTGCCGCTGTCAGAATCCTCGCTGTCGTTGTCAAATGTTTCTTTATGGTAAGGAGAGACATCTGAATGAGGGCTGTAAGTATCATTTTTATTTTGCTTTATAATAATGCCATAATCCTCGGCCATTTCAGCAAGTTCATTCATGCTCATCTTGGCTAGAACATTAATGGAAAGATTATCATCTGCTTCTAATAGCTGATTGATAAACTGCAGCTTGCCGACAGAAATATGGTATTGCTTAGACAAATCTTCGCGGTCTTTATTTTTATCAAGTTTTTGCTTTATAACTATAGCGCGCTTGTTTACTACTTTTAGCGAATCAGAAAAGTCATTTTCAATTTCATCTTGAATCTGAAGCGCCTTTTTCTCTTTTTTGTTAGATACAGAAACTAATATAATATTATTATCCTCCTGCAGATATCCATGCTTTAGCATGGAGCCAATAATGGCGTTTACTGCAATATTAAGGTCTACATGAATAAGGTCCATATTATCTAAAATCTTGTCAGCGTCTTTGTTTTTTGCGACTACTTTAGTTACTTTGTTCTTTTTGTTGGTAGTCAACTCTATACTGGGGTTGACGTCAATGGCAACAACAGAATCCGTTTTAAAGTAATTGGCGCCAACAAACATACTGCCGGAGAGTATAATGATAATAAATAAACAAATTGTTAGAGAAAAGGCGGGACGCAGCGCTATTTTAGAATAGAGGTCCATACATTTCTCATAAAAGGAGGGTTTATTTACCGGAGGCGTTTGTCTGGTGATAAAGTCATGCTCCTTCATAGGAATTATAGGAGTATCTAAAATCTGGTTTAAAATATCCGGCATTAGCAGCTCGACTTCTTCATTTAACAATCGTTCGGTTTTATTCATTGTAGTCACCTCCCATCTGTTTCCGGATTTTTTTCAACGCTCTGTTATAGCGGTTTAAGGTTGAAGTAAGGGATATTCCCATAAACTCTGCAATTTCCCGATGCTTCATTCCTGATATTGCATGTAGAAGCACTATTTGGCAGTCATCTTTTGACAGAACGGATAGAGCTTCTTTTAAAAGAATATGATTCTCCACCTGCTTTTCAATATTATCAAAGGAAGAAAGGGTTTCTTCTAATTCAGTTTCGGGATGAGCAGTTTCCTTTCTCAATTTCATTAATGCCAGATTTCTGGCAATGGTAAAAAGCCACGCCATAGGCTTCCCGTAGGGTTCGTAAATGCCTGCGGCCTCCCTGACTTTAACATAAGTATCATGCATTAAATCCTTAGCATCCTCAGTGTTTTTCACGTATGTAAGGATGTAGGCGTAAATAGCCTTACTGCTTGCTGTATATAAATCAGTAAAGGCGGCTTTGTCTCCTGATGCAATGTCTTTAAAAATACTTTCTTCTATATAAATGGTATTATCTTCTTTAAGCAATGCTTTTTTCCTTTGATATTTTGATTCCATTTTCATACCCTCATTTATATAATGAAATAAATCACTTTTTATCACATTAATTTTAACATTTTAATAGAAAAACCTCAACCTGTACCATGTGTACATTTTTATGACGTTTTGGTATAATAAATAAAGTGATAAAGATTTGGATAGGAGAGCGTCCGCTAAATCAGGCACGAAGCTTGCGCCAAGACTTGCAAGCGAGTTTTTTAATATAATTTGTATTATAGGTGGTGGTATTTTGAGGCATAGAGTGAAGGTTGTTAAAAAGGATAATACAAAAGAGGAATTCAATATAGAGAAGGTAGTTACAGCAGTAAAAAAGTCTGCATACAGGGCTATGGCGGTATTTTCAGAGGAGGAGATTAAAGTACTGTGTCAGTCTGTGGAGAATCAGGTTGACGCCATGAATACGCCTGAGATAACAATAGCGCAGATGCATAACGTTGTGGAGAAGGCTTTAGACGAGGTGAAGCCGCAGGTAGCAAAGAGTTACAGGGACTATCGCAACTATAAGCAGGATTTTGTGAAAATGCTGGACGAGGTATATAAAAAGAGCCAGTCCATTATGTATATTGGAGATAAGGAGAATTCTAATACAGACAGCGCTTTGGTGTCTACAAAGAGAAGCCTGTTGTTAAACCATTTGAATAAAGAGCTATATAAGAAATTTTTCCTTACGCAGGAGGAGATTGAGGCAAGTAATGACGGTTACATATATATACATGATATGGCAGCGAGAAGGGATACTATGAATTGCTGTCTGTTTAATGTGGAGGAGGTGTTAAAGGGCGGCTTTGAGATGGGAAATATTTGGTATAACGAGCCAAAGACACTGGATACTGCATTTGACGTTATAGGAGATATTGTGTTAAGCGCTGCCAGCCAGCAGTATGGAGGGTTTACGGTGCCTAGCGTTGATTTGCTGCTGGAGCCATATGCAAAGAAATCTTATGACAGGTATATTGCTATTTATAAGCGCATGGGTCTTGATGGGGATAGAATTGAAGAAGAAGCAATCAGGGATGTTGAAACGGAGATGAGACAGGGATTTCAGGGATGGGAGTACAAGTTTAATTCAGTGTCGTCAAGCCGAGGTGATTATCCATTTATTACAATTACATTTGGAACGGGAACCGGACGGTTTGCAAAGCTTTTATCAATAACTGCATTAAGGGTTCGTAAGGGAGGTCAGGGAAAGAAGGAAAACAAAAAGCCGGTATTATTTCCCAAGCTGGTATTTCTCTATGACGAGGCGTTACATGGAAAGGGAGGAGTCTTGGAGGATGTGTTTGAGGAGGGGATTGCCTGTTCCGCAAAAACAATGTATCCGGATTGGTTAAGTCTTACAGGAGAGGGATATATTGCTTCAATTTATAAGAAATATGGCAAAATTATCAGTCCTATGGGATGTCGGGCATTTTTATCTCCCTGGTATGAGCGCGGTGGGATGGAGCCATTAGATGAAAAGGATACGCCCGTATATGTGGGGCGGTTTAACATTGGTGTTGTGAGTTTGCATCTTCCTATGATTTATGCTAAGGCAAAGGAGGAAGGAAGGGAATTTTATGAGGTACTTGACTATTATCTTAACATGATTCGACAGATTCATATACGTACTTATGAATATCTCGGTGAAATGCGTGCATCTTCTAATCCGCTTGCTTATATGGAGGGAGGATTTTTAGGAGGGCATTTAGGTATGCATGATAAGATTGCGCCGCTTTTAAAGAGCGCCACAGCCTCGTTTGGATTTACAGCGCTTAACGAGTTACAGCAGATGTATAATCAGAAGTCGCTGGTGGAGGATGGACAATTTGCATTGGATACGTTAAAATATATCAACAAGGTTGTGGAGTCTTATAAGAAGGAGGACCATAATCTGTATGCGATTTATGCCACTCCGGCAGAGAATCTTTGCGGGTTACAGGTAGAGCAGTTTAGAAAGAAATACGGAATAGTTAAAAATGTGTCGGATAGGGAATATGTAAGCAATGGTTTTCATTGCCATGTTACAGAGAATATCACTCCTATTGAAAAACAGGATTTGGAGTACAGGTTTTGGGAGTACTCAAATGGCGGTAAGATTCAGTATGTGAAATATCCAATAGACTATAATCTGGAGGCAATACGGACGCTGGTAAGGCGAGCTATGAAGATGGGGTTTTATGAAGGAGTGAATCTGTCTCTTGCTTACTGCGACGATTGCGGTCATCAGGAGTTGGATATGGATGTTTGTCCTAAATGCGGCAGCAGCAATCTTACAAAAATTGAACGCATGAACGGATATTTGTCGTATTCAAGAGTGAAGGGGGATACAAGGTTAAATGCTGCTAAGATGGCAGAGATTTCAGAAAGAAAGAGCATGTAATAGCGCAAGACTGGCAAGCGAGTCTTGAAGGGAAGGACTATAAATATGAGGTATCATAATATAACAAAGGATGATATGCTAAATGGCGACGGGCTGAGGGTGGTACTATGGGTGGCGGGCTGTACCCATAGGTGCAAGGGATGCCATAATCCTGAAACGTGGGACTGCAACGGAGGAATCCTTTTCGATAAAGCTGCAAAACAGGAATTATTTAGTGAACTTGATAAAAATTATATAAGCGGAATTACATTTACCGGCGGCGATCCACTGCACCCTGAAAATGCATATGAGATTTTTAAGCTGGCTCAAAAATGCAGACAGGAATATCCGGATAAGACAATATGGCTTTATACGGGCTATGAATGGGAGGATATAGAGGGACTTGATATTATGGACTATATAGATGTGCTGGTGGATGGAGAATTTTTGCTTGAGCAAAGGGATACACAGTTGTATTGGAAGGGGAGCGCAAATCAGAGAGTAATTGACGTAGTGGAAAGTAAAAAAAGGGGAAAGGTTATTTTACATATAGACGGAGGAGAATAGAGTATGGCGGAAATTGAGATTAACATTAAATATTTTACTGATAAGATTGACAAGCTTCAATATATAAATGGTAATTCAGACTGGATTGACCTTAGAGCGGCAGAGGAAGTAGCCTTAAAAAAAGGTGAATATAAGCTTATTCCGTTGGGAGTTGCAATGGAGCTGCCAAGAGGCTATGAAGCTCATGTGGTGCCAAGGAGCAGTACATTTAAGAATTTTGGGATTATTCAAACAAACAGCATGGGCGTTATTGATGAATCATATTGCGGTGACAGCGACCAATGGTATATGCCGGTATTTGCTATAAGAGATACCGTCATCCATGTAAATGACAGGATTTGCCAGTTTCGTATTATTAAGCATCAGCCGGAGATTATTTTTAATGAAATGCCAAGCCTTACGGGTGAAAACCGAGGAGGATTTGGGACGTCAGGAAAGCAGTAGAAAATCGAGGAGATATTATTATGAGTGAGATTAAGCTTGGATGCCATGTGGGAATGGCGGGTAAGGAAATGTTTTTAGCTTCTGCAAAGGAGGCGGCAGGTTATGGCGCCAATGTATTTATGCTTTATACAGGCGCGCCTCAGAATACCAGACGAAAAGCTATTGAGGAACTTAACATTGAAGCGGGATGGGAATACGCTAGAGAGCATGGAATTAAAGAGATTGTTGTACATGCGCCATATATTATTAATCTTGCAAATACTGTTAAGCCGGAAACCTTTGAATTAGCAGTGGAGTTTTTGGAGAAGGAGATTGTAAGGACCGCTGCAATGAAAAGCAGGGTTTTAGTTTTACATCCCGGCTCCCATGTAAATGCAGGAGAGGAAGCCGGAATAAAACAGATTATCAAAGGGCTTAATATAGTATTAGACAATAATAATGATGATGTGTATATTGCGTTGGAAACAATGGCGGGCAAGGGAAGTGAACTGGGTAAGACATTTGAACAGTTAAAGGAGATTTATAATGGCGTCAACTGTAAAGAGCGCCTTCGTGTATGCTTTGATACCTGCCATGTAAATGATGCCGGATATGATATTGTAAATCACAGGGATGAGGTGCTGGAAGAATTTGACAAAATAATAGGCATTGACCAGATAGCAGTATTCCATATCAATGATAGCATGAATCCTTTGGGAGCGGCTAAAGACCGACATGCAAATGTGGGAGAGGGGACAATTGGGTATGACGCTTTGCACGCATTTGTCCACGACGAAAGATTTAAGGATGTTCCAAAAATATTGGAGACTCCATGGAGGGCGGCTCCGGGTGAAACAAAGAAAACAATTCCTCCATATAAGGAGGAGATTGCATGGTTAAAGGAGGACTAATGTAACATTTGACCTTGCAAAATATGTAACAATATGGTAGAATATGGTTTGCGTGTAAGTGAATATGGATATTGCAGGGGGACGCATGAGCGTTGAGAAGGTAGAACCTGACCCTTTGAACCTGTCAGTTAATACTGGCGTAGGGAGCATTAAAGTGTTTTTTGTATGCTTTGGTGTTTTTGCGCCAAAGCATTTTTTGCTGCGATGTTTATATGGCTGCATAGCAAATATAAAATAAGGAGATTTTTTACTATGGAAAACCGAAACAAAACTTTGATGTCACTGGTGGAGTGCGCATTGTTTCTGGCGGCAGCAGTGGCGCTGGATTATTTTAAGCTGGTGGAAATGCCTTTGGGCGGTTCAATTAAGTTTGTAATGATTCCGCTTGTGCTTGTATCTTTCAGGCAGGGGCCTAAATGGGGCGTTGGAACAAGTATTGCTTATGTAATTATTGCAATGATTTTAGGCAGACAGGATATTATGTATGCAGGCAGTGCAGGTGCAATTGTTATAGCAGCATTTGCAGATTATATACTGGCGTATGGTGTAATTGGACTGGCAAGTCTTTTTGCCAGACTGTTTAAAAACCGCACAGTTGGGGTTGCTATGGGAACAGTAATCGTGTGTTTTATACGTTTTATAGGACATTTTATTTCCGGTGTAACTGTGTGGGCTTCTTATATGCCAGAGGAGTGGAATGACAGGGGACTTATTTTGTATTCTATTGTGTATAATGGCGCATATATGCTTCCGATTACAATAGTTACCGTAGTGGTTATGGTGGTGCTTTACAAGGCGGCTCCACAGCTTTTTACAACTGATAATACTATGGTTGGCAAAGGCGCAGCAGATAATTAGAAAGTCGATAATGTATAAAAATACAGAGGTATTGTAGCAATGGCTATTGATACCTCTTTTTCATGCGTATTTGGTATGTGTAATTTTATATAAAATCAGTTTGATAATTATAGCAATTAAGTGTAAAATGGAATAGTAATAAAAAAAACGGAGATTATTTATATTATAATTGTGAAGGAGAAACATATGAAACGAGCAAGAGCGAGTATACTATTAAGCGTAATATTGTGCCTGTGTATTATAGGTATTTATGCATGTATGGTAACGGAGTACAATGAAAAAATAATCATTATAGCATCAGCAGATTCGGATAGTTCTGTGTCAGCAGATGCAGTTGAAGAATCTTCTATTGAGTTTGTTAAAAAGAAAAGTGTAATTAAGGCGGGAACCTCTTATAAGTTTAAAGCGGTGAAAAAAGGTATAGAGGATAATGTTACGTATAGTGTTAATAAGCCGAAGTATGCTACTGTCACTGCGAAGGGTAAGCTGACTGCAAAGCGCATGGGAACGGTTACATTGACAGCCCGCGCAGGAGAGTATTTAACTAAGGTGAAGATAAGGATTAAGCCTAAAGGGATTGTTGCATTAGATCCGGGGCATTCACCTAAACAAAAATCGGGAACAGAGCCAAACGGGCCGGGTTCATCAGTCAGGAAAGCAAAAGATAACACAGGTACCTGCGGAGTAAGTACCGGAGTGCCGGAATATAAGCTTACTTTAATATTGGCAGAAAAAATGAAGAAAATTCTTACAGAACGCGGATATAAGGTTGTCATGACAAGGGAGGATAACAATACTGCTATTAGCTGCGCTGAGAGAGCAAAGGTGGCAAATAAGGCAAAGGCGGACATATTTGTAAGGATTCATGCAGATGGCAATACAAATCATTCTATTTCAGGAGCCTCCGCACTATACCCCACTAAGGCAAATAAATATATATCAAGGCTTAGCGATAAGAGCAAGAAGCTGTCTTTATGCGTTCTGGATGCAATGTGCGGCAAATCGGGCGCTAAAAAAAGAGGTCTGTTTGCCAGAGATGATTTGACGGGAACAAATTGGGCAAAGATGCCGGTAACTTTAATAGAGGTAGGATTTATGAGTAATCCATCGGAGGATCGGAAAATGAAAGAGGATTCATACCGCAACAAGCTGGCGGAGGGCATGTGTGATGGAATTGACGATTACTTTGGATATTAAGAATTGTATAAATATGTTAAGTGGAAAGGAGGATTTGTATGGAAGAATTGCAGCAGGGACAGGAAGTCAGTGAGGAAGATATTGAAAATGTACTGAAGATGCTTGAGGAATTTGGTGATTCCAATGAGGGACGTTTAAAGGTCAGAACCGGTGATGATGTGGAAGCGGGAGAGACGAAGAAGCAGTACCATTATGGACGCTGTGATGTTGGAAGTCCATTTGCAAAGGGAACACCCTTTGATGTGGACGATAGCTGCCAGTAATAATAATTATAATAAATAAAAAGTGTAAGCTTATAACAGCTTACACTTTTTATTTATTTAGAGAAATTAAGGATTTAGTTATATCAATTATCTTGAGCATTTAAATAACAAGTCCTCCCAGCGGCGGTCTACTTCGGCCTGAAACTGTTCAATCAAATGCTCGTTCCCGGGTTTAAATAAATGTTTAAATCGGCCTTGCTTTCTAAGAAATTCTTCAATTGGCAGTTTTTTCTTTGGTTCATAATTAAGAATCCACTGTCCATTTACCACTTCAAATAATGGCCAATAGCATGTTTCTACGCCAAGCCTGCATATTTCCATGATATCTTCTGTATTGTAAACCCAGCCCCTTGGGCATGGCGCCATGACGTTTAAGAAGCATGCTCCCTCTGTGTAAATAGCCTTTTCCGATTTCTTGTGAAGGTCACTGAAATTGCCGAGGAATGTTGACTGCGCCACATAAGGTATATCGTGGGCAGCTAAAATAGCAGCTAAATCCTTGCGGTTTTGCATTTTACCAACACTTTGGCTTCCCACAGGGGTGGTGGTGGTATCGGCAAACATAGGTGTTGCGGAGGAACGCTGTATTCCGGTATTCATATATGCTCCATTATCGTAGCAAACATATACCATATCATGGTTTCTCTCCATTGCGCCGGACAGGGATTGCAGACCTATATCATAGGTACCGCCATCTCCTCCAAATGTGATAAATTTGTAATTTTCTTTTACTTTGCCCTTTCTTTTTAAAATATTATATGCAGTTTCCACACCTGAAAGCGTTGCTCCTGCATTTTCAAATGTATTGTGAATATAGCTGTCCTCATAAGCAGTGTATGGATACATAAATGAGGATACCTCCAGACATCCGGTGGCATTTCCTACGACTGCATAATCTCCCTCATGCAGCGCGCGGAGTACTGCGCGTACTGCGATGGTACCGCCACAGCCGGCGCACATACGATGTCCCGGAGCCAGACGTTCCGGCTTGTTCATCATTTCCTTAAAATTCATTTTCTTCTGTCCTGCCATCACATGCACCTCCTAACGACTACGCAATCCAATATAACGGAATTGCTCTATTTCTTTTCCATTGACGGTAACATCTTCTAATTCTGAGAAAACCTCTAAGGCGTCCTCTGCTCGGTAATCGCGTCCTCCTAAACCGTATATATAAGAAACAATATTGGAATCAACCTTGTAACGGTACAGAGCAGCAGTAACCTCTGCTGTAAGAGGGCCTGCCTGACCGCTGAAACTCTCGGAGCGGTCCATAATGCCGATTGCCTTGCAGTTTCTAAGAGCGTCTGCAATCTCCTTATCAGGAAATGGGCGGAATACACGAAGTTTTAATAGTCCAACCTTCTTGCCCTGTGACCTGAGCTGGTCAATAGCATCTTTTGTGGTTCCTGCGGCGGAGCCTATAATTACAACTGCATAATCTGCATCTTCAAGACGGTATTCTTCAAAAAATCCGTAGGTTCTGCCTGACATTTCGCCAAATTCCTTACCAACATCAAGGATTACTTTTTTCGCATTTTTCATAGCCTCTGTCTGTGCTTTTTTTGTTTCCATATAATAGTTGGAGACCGCATAAGGTCCAAGTGACATAGGCTCTTTGCTGTTCAGCAGAAAGTTTTCCGGAGTATATTCGCCGACAAACTGTTTAACTTTGTCATCTTCCAGTAATTCTATATTTGCCAGCGCATGGCTTGTTATAAATCCATCCTGACAAATCATAATAGGCAAATGTACGTCCTTATGCTCGCTGATACGGTATGCCTGAATAAAATTATCATAAACCTCTTGGTTGTTTTCCGCATAAACCTGAATCCATCCGGAATCTCTTGCCCCCATACTGTCAGAATGGTCGCAGTTGATATTGATGGGACCTGATAATGCGCGATTTACTAATGTAAGAGCAAGAGGCAGGCGATTAGAGGCCGCCACATATAAAAGCTCCCACATTAACGCCATACCACAGGAGGATGTGGCGGTCAACGCTCTCGCTCCTGCTGCAGAAGCACCGATGGTTGCAGACATGGCGCTGTGTTCACTTTCCACAGGGATAAATTCAGTATCCATTTCCCCATTGGCAATGTAACTTGCCACAATCTGGGGAATCTCAGTGGAAGGGGTGATTGGAAATGCTGGCATAACGTCGGGATTTACTTGTTTAATCGCATATGCCACAGCTTCGTTACCTGATAAACGTTCACGAATTCCCATATTATTGTCCCTCCTTCATTGTAATTGCCCCGAAAGGACATACCTTGGCGCAAATGCCGCAGCCCTTGCAGTGGTCATAATCAAAATCCTGACGTTTGCAATCCTTAACCGGAATGGACGAGTCAGGGCAGACTGGAGTACATAGTAAGCATTGGGTACATTTGTCAGGGTGAAATACCGGTGTGTTGGTTCTCCATTCTCCGGTGATAAATGCTTTGGAGGTGCCTGAACCATAAATCTGGTTGCCCTCTGTAATATCCTGCCAAGGGCTTTTCTCTGTAATCTTGCTTATATCTGTTGCTGCCATTACTGCACCTCCTCAAATGTCATGCGCAGGGCTTGCATGTTACCCTCTATGACTTCTGGTTTTTTGGAAAATTTATGCCGGTAGGAATCTTCCATTTGCTTTAAGAATTCTTCTTTTTCCATAACATTGCTTACTGCTACAGTGGCAGCGAGCATTGGAGAATTAGGAAAATATTTACCCAAAGTTTCTTCTGAAATTCTGCGGGCGTCAATGGTATATACTGCGCCCTTGTAGCCTTTTAAATGAGGAATTATTTCTTCTTTTGGGCGGGGAGTATTTATTATTATTGCTCCGGATTCGCTTAAACCGGCGGTTACGTCAATAGTTTCTAATAATGTTTCATCTACCACGACTACGTAATCCGGATCATAAATATTTGAGTGTACACGAAGTTCATTATCACTAATCCTATTGTAGGCAGTGATTGGCGCACCCATTCGCTCCGGACCATATTCGGGAAATCCCTGTACATTTTTGCCATGCTTGAAGCATACATCCGCAAGCAGCAGGGCGGCGGTTTTGGCTCCCTGTCCGCCTCGGCCATGCCATCTTATTTCAACAGTATCTTTCATTACAATAACAACTCCTTATCGTATGATTATTGTTTATATTCAAACACAATCTTGATTATACCATTATAATAGGGAAAGTAAAAGAGAAATTTCAGATTTTAAATTAATTCCGCTGTTTGACTATACCTGTTTATTGTAACTTTGTACTTTATCTTGACTTTTTATTTGATAAGATATATTATAAGTAAGGTTTAAAGAGCTTGTCAAATATATAAGCTGCTTTAAAGTTATTTAAAAATTTAGTGTATATGTATTTATCGGAATGTGGCTCAGCTTGGTAGAGCGCTTGGTTAGGGACCAAGAGGTCGCGCGTTCAAATCGCGTCATTCCGATTTTTTTAATTTTCTGCCAAATATGTTAGTTTTGATGAATTGAGAAAGGCATTGAATAAGATGTAGAATCGGTTGCAAAAATATGTGAAAAATGCTAAAATTCAAGCAGAATTTCAATTTTATTAGCAGTATTAACGTATATGTTATATATAATATAAAAAAGAGGAGATAATAAAACAGACGAAGGGGACTATTATGGAACGCATTACAAAGAATGAAGTTATGGATATTTTGGCGCACATGAATCTGTCTGATGATTTTATGTGGGGACAACTTATGAAAGATCCCGATAGCTGCCGGAGGGTGTTATCCATACTTATGCAGAGAGATGTAGGCGAAGTCAGGGAATGCGTAATACAGGAAACTCTTAAAGTATTTTTTGAGGGCAAAGGCATACGCCTTGATTCAAGGGTAATCAATGATATAAATGAGCTTTATAACTCGGAAATGCAGAATACCCCTGAATGCGTTGGTAAACGCAGCAGGTATTATCATGGAATGCTTGATATTGACAGGCTTCCTCCGGGAAAAGACTACAACTATAACGATTTGCCGGAAGCATACGTTATTTTTATCTGTACCTTTGATCCGTTTGGCGAAGGGCTGTACAAGTACACATTTAGAAGCGTATGTGAAGAAAAGCCTGATTTAAGGCTTAATGATGGGAGTTATACCATATTTTTTAATACGGAGTATATTCCTGAAAAGAATAATATCCCGAAAGATGTGGCAGAGTTTTTTAATTACATCAAAAACTCTACTGATGAAATAGCTGAAAATGCATCAGACAGCATTAAGGCTATTCATAAACAGATACAGGATATTCGTGTAAATAAAGAACTGGGAGGTGTTTTTATGACTTTACTGGAAAGGGATTATAGGAACAGACAGGAGGGCGAAGCTAGAGGCATAACCATAGGTGAGGCCAGAGGCATAACCATAGGCGAAGCCAGAGGCAAAGTGATTGCTTATTGGGAAGATGGTAAGACCGTTGAGGAAATTGCCGCAAGGTTTAATATGCCGGAGGAAGAAGTCGAAGATATAGTAAACTCCTTAGATTAGAAAGGTATTTGATATTCGAGAGTTTGTGATGGCAGGATTAAAACAGATAAAAATCAGATTGTACTTCCTGTCGAATTGTGGTAATATTTATTTGGAAATACCAAGATGGTAGGCGGTTAGCCCTCTCCGGAGGGACTGTGACCCTCCGATTACATAGAAACCCATAAGGGAATCTGGGAAAGGAGGGCTGAGCCAATGGATATTTTAGGACTGATTGCAGTGCTAAGCTTCGGCTTGACCTGCTTTGGAATAGGATACT
>CANQSN010000036.1 GCA_947626505.1 uncultured Lachnospiraceae bacterium | reverse complement strand
CAAGTGCAGCGCCACACGCATTCCTCCAACCAGCTTCTTTGTCTCCTCCACCATTCTTCTATAATCCGAAGTCAGGTATGGCTCACACTCTGAACAGTTAGCAATAATATTGTCAATAGAATCCGGCTCCTTCGGAGATAACTTTACATTAGTGGGAAATCCCGCCCCACCCATACCAACAATTCCTGCTTCCTTTATCATCTCAATAATCTCTTCCCTGCCGGCCTCCTCTAAAGGCTTATCAAGGGGGGAATATGTTATCTCCTCATACTGTTCGTCATTCTCAATAACAATGGATTCAACCTTAGCTCCGCCGGCCATAAGTCTTGGCTCAATAACCTTCACAGTTCCTGATACAGAGCTGTGAATATTGGCGGAAATAAATCCTGCCGCCTCAGCAATCTTCTGTCCGCGTAAAACCCTGTCTCCCTTTGATACAATCGGTTTTGCCGGCGCTCCTATATGCTGGCTCAACGGAAATACTAAAATCTTCCCGGGTTTCAGCTCTTTTGACTCAAAGCTCTCAGAAAGCTCTTTGCCTTCGTAAGGATGCACGCCACCTTTAAACGTCAACTTAGCCATACTGTTCCCTCTTTTCTAAAATAAACTCCTTAATACACCATTAGCTGATTGCGAAGCCTCGCAACCAGCTAACACACTTGGTATGATTATACCTTAATTATTATAAAAATTCAACTATTCTACAAATTGCGATAACCTCTTAATTAAAATTCCTGCAAGGCTTCCAATCACAAACAATATTCTTTGATATAGTCTGCAAAATATGGCAACGCCAATGATACATACGCCTGACGACTCTCCAAAATCCCACGCTTAATCATTCTGTCTCTGTACATAGAATAATTGCCCGCTCTGTCTCCCATCAGGCGAAGCACTTCTTCCCGCTTGTACTCGTCTTTATCTACCAGAAGCGATACTAAAAACCTATCCGCCTCTGTCATTTCCTCCCAAATCTTCTCATAGGAATAAGCAAACAGCTCCGCCTTGAAATCCGGCAGAATATCCGATAGACTTTCCTCGCCTTTCTTTTTGAAATACAATACGCCAAGCTGTTGAAACGCATAGGCATATCCTTTCGTACATTTCGCCATTTCACAAGCTTCCCTGCTGTCAACAGAAAGCTGCTTTTTATACATTTCAGACATTCGCACCATATTAAGCGGTTCCGTCTTTACGGTTGACGCTCTCCTGAAAAATGTAAGATTCTTAACATTGCTGACTTCTTGTATATTCTCATAAAGCCCTGTGCATACAAGATATACAGGATAGTTTGCTCTCAGCCACCTTCCGTATTCTGAAGCAAACTTTATCATTTCCGACGATTTCGATACCTCGTCAATTCCGACAAGTATCCGTTTACCGTCCTTCTGAGCTTGCTGAAGCATGGTTTCCACTTCCACGCCGATATCAAAGAAGTCGTTCTCTTTTTCTGACGAGTAGCCAAAACTTCCCCCACTTCCCAAAACGGTCGCAGAGACAGTAACTCCCGCACTTTTCGTATCACCTTTTCCAAATCCCTCTTTGTGAAGCATTGCTGCGACCTGTCCAAGCATATCCCTCGCAGGATTCAAGTCGAGAACGAGCCATCCCTTCTTTTTGTTGCTTTCACTCCGAAGTTCTTCTTCAATCTTTGCGAGAATAACCGTTTTCCCTGAACCTCTGACGCCGGTAATCTTATAAACGGATTCAGACGGATTATCATAGCTGAAATTATCCAGAATCTCTGCAGTCTTCGATGTGGCGATATAGGTATATTCCGGCGCTTTGCTGAATGTCGTTGTAAAAGGGTTCTGCATAGGAGACCACCTCTTTATACTTTCTGTTATTCTTTATAGTTTTTTATAACTCTTTATACCTTTTCTTATATTTTATAACTCTTTATACTTTTTTGCAAGTACAGATATTTGAATAATACCTTTAAAGCATCTGCATCAACCCGAATAGACAAACGCCATTTTTTATTCTTGCGCTTATTTCTTATAAACGGTTCCGCCATTATAGGCTCATCCCCAATTAAAATTGCGATAACCTCTTAATTAAAATTCCTGCAAGGATTCCAATAATTGCTCCGGTCAAAATACCCGAAACTATTAATACCGGCAAATAATAAAACATTTTTGCATTTTCTACAAAAAAACACGCCGCCAAAATCTGCCCTGCATTGTGCATTACTCCTCCCGCCACGCTTACTCCCACAACAGAAAACTTTCCCGACTTTTTCAGTAATACCATAACTATAATGCTTAAAGCTGCTCCCGAAAAACTATAAACCATCATAACAATTCCGCTGAATAAAAATCCCGACAGCACAATACGTAAAAATGAAATGACAACTGCTGTTCTCCAACCCTTCCGGTAAAGCAGCAGCATCACCACTGCATTGGCAAGACCTAATTTTACTCCCGGCACAGCAACAAAAACCGGTATTAAGGTTTCTATGTAAGAGGCAATCATAGCGAGCGCCAGCATAATGCCTAAATAAGCTATATTTTTACTTCGTGATGGCATCAATCTCTCTCTCCTCTCCACCCGTTACGCTCACCACCAATTTATGCGGAAGGCACACAATACTTTCCCCATTTTTATCAATTTCTTTCTGCCTGACGCATAACTTATCCGGACAGTCGGCCTCCAATATAAAAACCTTTCCCTCCTCAATCACCAGATGATTTTCTCCCCACTTCGTATTAATCACCTCATTAACTGTATCCGAAAGCGAATATGAATATAGCATTTGTCCGTCTACAAAAACCTCCACATTTTTTCCCGCATGTCTTGTAAAAAGTAAAATAGTAAATCCGGCTGCTGACAGCAAAAGCAAAACTAAAATTAAAAATATATCATTTCTTATTATACTATTTTTATGCTGCATTATTGTACATCCTTTAAATTCCTATTTGAAATCCTCCAAATGATAATCGTCTTTTATAATTTTAAAATTCTCCCTGATACCATTCGTCACATATACATTTCTATCATTATCAATAAATATTGCTTCCGCCTTATACTTCTCAGCTAATTTTATTCCCTCGTCCGCCCCAAGTACAAAACAGGCTGTTGACAGTGCATCACTGGTCAGTCCGTCCCCTGCCGCAATTGTTACAGAAGTCAATCCGCTATCTGCCGGTTTCCCCGTATGAGGATCTAAAATATGATGATACCTTACTCCATTTTCAACAAAATACTTCTCGTAATCTCCCGAAGTAGACAAAAATCCCTCATTCATGGTAAGCACACCCATCGCCTCTCCGGTATTGGCTCTGGGATCCTGTATCCCTAATTTCCATGCGCTTCCATCCGGCTTTTCACCAACAACTGCAATGCTTCCGCCCACTGAAACCGTTCCAGCCACATTACACTCCCTCATAATCGTCGTTAGCTCATCACATGCAATCCCTTTTCCAACTGCACCTAAATCCAAACCGGTTCCCTTCTCCATTCTGATTTGCTCATTTGAAAAAAATTCAAGTCTTTCATATCCAACCAGCTTCAGGCATTCTTTAATATCATTAACCGCCGGCACAGAAGGACGCTCTCCCTCAATATTCCAAAGTCTTGCAAGAGGCGACACAGTTATATCTAACGCTCCCTTGCTATCTTTTGAAACAGCTTGTACCTTTTTAAGCCATCCATACATTTCAGGAGAAACTTTTATTTTATTTCCCGCCTGTTCATTTATATTTGCAACCTCAGTCTTTTCTTTTCTCCATGACAGCTTTTCATTTTCCAGCCAATCTAATATAGCCGCCATTTTTACCTTAGCTTCCTTCTTATTAATTCCAAACAAATGATAACTTATCACTGTAGACATAGCAGTTTCCGTAACGTCATAGCTCTCTCTCTTTTCGTAGCCCCAAAAAGCTATAACTGCAATTCCCATCACCACTGCTGCAACTATCAATGACAAAATTATTTTTCTACTTTTCATCCTTAGTATTTCCTCCCAAATTCAAAAATCCCGCTAACCGATATTGCATAAGAAAATCTTATCAGTGAAATTTAAAATATTGATTTAAAAAAAGGACACTCCTAAGAATGTCCTCATTCTATATAGCCATATTAAAATTGAGAAACAAATAAAAATTAATACTCTAACTCACCTTTGATTTCGCTTGTCTTACCTGCATTGGAAACATAGTATACCTTGCTCTCCATAGGATTAACATAGATATCTACATTCTTACGTCCAAGCGGCTTTGCCCCTTGCTCAACTAACTTATCGTCTACCATCTTCTTAATATCAGCATAGCTTACGTTCTTGCCTTCATACTGAATCTCAAACACATGCTCAATCTCTGCCTTTTTTGCAGTCTTCTTGGCTGTTGTCTTTTTAGCAGTAGTTTTCTTGGTTGCAGCTTTCTTGGTAGTCTTCTTTGCTGCTGTTGCAGAAGTCTTCTTTTCAGTCTTCTTAGCAGCGGTTGTTTCTTTCTTCTCAGCTACTGCTGCAGGAGTTGCAGCCACCTTAGTTGTAGTAGCTTTTGTATCCTTCTCAGCCTTGGTTGTAGCTGCTGTTGTTTTAGTTGCTGAAGTTTCCTTAGTTGATGCCATATTCATACACCTCTTTCTTTTTATTACCAGTATAATATACCTAAAAGCTTTTATTTGCAACCCTTTATGAAAATTTTATAACATAAGACAATAAACGCATTTTATTTCTAAATTTTTTAAACAAATTTAACAACAAATTGAGATTTTATAATTAGATATTTATCTAACCTTTATTTTTTCTAAAATATATATAAGTATTCGATTTATCTTTTTATTTTTCACATTTGAAAATTATCTAACATAATCTTGAGACATTTTCAACCATCTAAATATGCTTTCATATACTTTAGTGCATTTTTTTCTAATCTCGAAACTTGAGCTTGTGAAATAGAAATTTCATCCGCCACCTCTGTCTGTGTTTGGCCCTCAAAAAAACGCCTTCTTATAATATCATATTCGCGCGGCTTTAATCTTTTCATTGCTTCCTTTAACGATAGTTCTTCAAGCCAGTTTTCTTCGCGGTTTTTTCTGTCCTTTACCTGATCCATAATAAACAGGGTATCCCCACCCTCTTGGTATACAGGTTCAAATAATGAAACCGGCGTAACTATTGCGTCCAATGCATAAATTACAGTTTCCTTTTCTATATCCAAAATCTTTGCGATTTCATCTATGGTAGGTTCCCTGTCGTACTGCTTAATATAATTTTCTTTTGTGTAAATTGCCTTATATGCAATATCCCTCAATGAGCGCGAAACTCTTATCGCGTTGTTATCCCTTAAATACCTTCTGACTTCCCCGATTATCATGGGAACCGCATAAGTTGAAAATTTGACATCCAATGTAATATCAAAGTTGTCTATAGCTTTCATCAATCCAACACAGCCCACCTGAAACAAATCGTCTGCATTTTCATTACTATGATGAAACCTTCCTATTACGCTTAGCACAAGCCTTAAGTTTCCCTTAATATATTTCTCTCTGGCCCTCTTATCCCCAGCCTTTATCTTAATCAACAAATCTTTCTTTTCTTCCTCTGAAAGTAACGGCAATTTTGCAGTATTTACACCGCATATTTCCACCTTGTTAAGAGCCATGGCCATATCCTCCGAGTCAAAAATATCATAATATTTAGGATGACCATATCTACTTATTTTATACATGAACTTCTCAATTACAAAACAAAACCTTACGCAATAAGTTTTAGTTATACGCTTAACCTAAGCATTTCTTTTCTAAGGCGTTTCATAATTTTCTTCTCCAAGCGCGATATATAGGACTGGCTGATTCCTAACAAATCCGCCACCTCCTTCTGAGTTCTTTCCTTACCGCCGGAATTTAAGCCAAACCTTAATTCAATAATCATTTTCTCCCTATCATTTAAAATGGTAATCGCTTTTTTCAAAAGTTTGCGTTCCACCTGCTCCTCCAAATTCTTGCTTACAACATCCTCATCCGTACCAAGAATATCCGACAATAATAGTTCGTTTCCATCCCAATCCACATTTAACGGTTCATCAATGGATACCTCGCATTTGCTTCTGCTTATCTTTCTCAAATACATTAAGATTTCATTCTCAATACATCTTGAAGCATAGGTTGCAAGCTTAATATTCTTGTCTGCCCTGAATGTGTTAATAGATTTTATCAGGCCGATAGTGCCGATAGAAATTAAATCCTCCGTACCAACTCCTGTATTATCAAATTTTTTAGCTATGTACACAACAAGACGAAGATTTCTTTCAATAAGAGTTTTCTTGATTTCCTTGTCTTCACCCCTGCCCAACTGTTCTACAATTTTCCGTTCTTCCTCTGCTGTAAGCGGCGGTGGAAGCACCTCCGTTCCACCTATATAATGTACTTCCTTTCTATGCCACCAAAACATTCCCTTCACATTCGCCACAAATCGAAATCCGCTTTTTGCTACAATCTTTAACACAACTACCATTCCTCCTTTAATTTTACTCAATTCTCCACCATTCTGTTCTTTATGCTGCTTTTAATATCACCCCATGCAATAGTTTAATATCATAGAGTATTCCTGCTGATGCTCAAATAATTTTTCATCTTCGCCCACATATATTTTCTTATACTGTTTCTTTTCAATATCTCCCTCCTTCCATACCAGCATTTTATCCAGAGAATAAATTATTAAAAGTCCCTGATTGTTTCCCAGAGAATAGTAGGGAACATAAAGGGGCGGTCCAAGCATATCTTTTAATTCCTCTACAACCTTCTTAGACGCAATTACCACAGGTCTTTTACTGTAAGGTTCCGTCAACCGGTTTCCCGAATCCCATAATGCTTTTACAGTCTTTTCACCATTTCCTGTCAAAATCGTGACAAAAAATATATTATCTTTATGACTTACTTCCTGCCTTATGGCATAAATAAACAAATGAACCGCAAAAACTACCGTTCCAACCACTATAAACTCTTTAATTATCCCCATCCTCCATCTGGATTTCACCATCAAAATACATCCTGACAAAAAACATGCAACAATCATCAGGGTAATAAATGAAGTAATAAACTCTCTTATATGTATTCCGGTTATAAGCGCCAACAATAACAGTAATATAACAATATTAAACAATACTTCAAAAAATATCTCTCTATGCCCCGCTAAGCGGAAATAGAAAATGGGTACAAGGCTTAACAATGCTCCTATGCAAGAAAGAACTGCAATTTTCAGAATAGATATATCCCATTTCCTAATCAAACTGCAAATATCCAAAACTGCATAATTTATTATAAAATTGTAGGCTAACCATTGGTCTATATAAAAATACACCTGCACATCTCTTTTACCTCCTCTTAACTTCCTGAATTAGTATAGCAAAGGCATTGCGTAGAAAATGTCGAAAAAACAAATGCAAAATAAAAAAGAGCTTTCTTTACAGAAAACTCTTTCTATGACAAATATGTATTATAAAATTATCTCTTCGGCACAAGGAAGTCCGGAATCTTAATTCCACCTGTCTTACTCTCAGCTTCAGGTACAACAAATGTCTGCTGCTCCGTAGGCTTTAAAACTGATTGCTGTGATTCCAGTCCTGAAACATTATGAGGAGTAGATACTGTTGCCTGAGGTGTTGGTGCAACTGTTGGTTTAGGTACTGCCTGTCCGGCAGAATATGTAGCTGTCACATACTCGTCTAACATGCTCTTCTTAGTATCCTTAGCCTCTTCCAAACCTGTTGCCACGATGGTAACGCTCAACTCGTTCTCAATCTCATCGCCATTCTCAACTGTACCAAAAATAATATTGGCTTCTGAGCCGGCAACCTCTGTTAAACAATTTATTGCCTCTGTAGTCTCAATTAATCCCACATCTCCTGAGAAATTGATAATGATGTCTGTTGCACCGGCAACTGTAGTTTCAAGTAACGGACTGCTCATTGCCATCTGCATAGCCTCAACTGCCTTCTCCTCTCCACTGCTCTTACCAATTCCAATATGTGCAATTCCTTTATCTCTCATAACTGTCTGAATATCAGCAAAATCAAGATTAATCATACCCGGGCGGTATATCAAATCAGTAATTCCCTGAACGCCCTGCTGTAACACAGTATCCGCTTTCTTAAGCGCCTCAGGAATCTTTGTGCGCTTGTCACAAATCTGCAACAGCCTGTCATTAGGAATAACAATCAGCGTATCTACATTCTCCCTGAGCTTAGCAATACCTGCAATTGCATTATTCATTCTTGGCTTACCCTCAAAAGAAAATGGCTTGGTTACTACACCCACTGTCAAAATCCCAAGCTTCTTTGCCATCTCTGCCACTACAGGAGCTGCTCCGGTTCCGGTACCGCCACCCATACCACAGGTTACAAATACCATGTTGGCATCCTTAATTATATCAGTAATCTCCTCGCGATTCTCCTCTACAGCGCTGGCGCCAATCTCCGGCTTAGCGCCGGCTCCCAATCCCTTAGTCAGCTTTTCGCCGATCTGAACCTTAATAGAGGCCTTACAGCTATCTAATGTCTGCTTATCCGTATTAATACCAACCAGCTCTACACCGCCAATCTGCTCATCAGCCATTCGGTTTACAGCATTATTGCCGGCACCCCCGACACCTATAACAAATATTTTTGGTTGCGCTTGGTCATCATTAGGCTTTATTTCAAACAAGGCTCTTCCTCCTTTATACACTCTCTTTCTAATATGCAATCACATATATAATAATATCATTTGCAAAAATAATCAACCCTAAATTCAATTCCCACTAAAAAATTTGCTTTATAATCACTCAGGTTCAAAGGTAGCAATGCCCGAAGATACTGTAAAATTCTCTAAATGCAGGACTCCCTTTAAATTCTTTGCCTGTGACAGCATATTAGGCAATTCTGCCATCTTTTCATCAACTCCATCCGGAGAACCCAATATAATTTCAATTTTTCCGGTATATAAAAACACCTGTTCAGCATCGAATTTAACAGTATCAATGGCTAATCCATACTTTCGTATAAGCTGCGTAATATTCAGTATTTGCTTTATTGTTTCCTTATCCTTAAAAGGAAGCTTATCATTTAATACAACGCTGTCAAATCTTAATCCTGTAATGAGCGGAACGTCTTTAAATTTCTTTGTACTGCTCTCTAATACAATGCCATCCTTATCAAAATACATATAATCCCCCATATTTTCAATGCAGCCTGCCATTGTTTTTTCATATATAGTTACTTTGATTTCATGATTATTGACATAATCTACATCCATATCCTCTACAAACGGTATTCCCTCCGGAGGTCTCAGTTTACATTTAATCATATAAAGAATACTATTGTTTATGTAATCCCGCTTCTTAAGCTCATTTACCATTTCTGACTCAGTATAATGTTCATTTCCCGATACCTTAATTTTTTTAATCTGAAACTGCGTCGCTAAAACTATAACTCCCATAGCAAGTATCAACAGAACAATAGCAACTATAGTACCTTTTTTTTGTCTTTTGTGATTTGATTCAATTACTACAAACTCGTTTCTATTCACGCTATCTCTCCCTTTGTGTTGTCTTGGCCACCGCCAAAACTATCCCCATTTCCGCCAGTATAAATAAAATCGAAGTTCCTCCGTATGATATAAATGGCAGTGGAACTCCTGTGTTGGGAATAGTGTTTGTAACTACCGCTATGTTAATCAAAACCTGTATTCCTATGTGCGCAATAGTTCCGGTCACAAGCAATGCGCCATAAAGGTCATAAGCATTTACCACAAGCACCAGCATACGGTAAATCATAACTCCAAACAATGCAATTATGCCTATAGCGCCAACAAAACCTAATTCCTCACATATAATGGAAAATATCATATCGTTGTGTGCTTCCGGTATAAATCCAAGCTTTTGAAGGCTCTGACCTAATCCCTTGCCTGTAATGCCTCCTGAACCTATTGCATAAAGCGACTGCAATGTCTGATATCCGTCAGGCGTTGCCTCCGGATCCAACCATACCTTCACACGATTCCCTCGGTAAGATTTTATTGAAAATAATATCACAACTAAAACAGAGGCAAAACCCGCCATACCCAGCACCGGCTTCAGACTTGGCGAAGCCACAAAAAGCATGATTCCGACTATGGCTACAAGAATAATGGCTGTACTAAAATTCTCAATACCTACCATTGCAATAGTTGGCAATATCCAAATACAGGTCATACATACAATTTTAAAATTGCCTAACCTCTTGTAATTAATCTCCAAAAGCTTGGCAAAGCTTAAAATAACTGCAAATTTAGCAACCTCTGACGGCTGGACAGTTATAAATCCTAAGTCAAGCCACCGCTTAGCTCCATTGACTTCTTCTCCGAAAGCCCATACATATACTAAAGCAATATCTACAAGCACCAGAAGTATCCAACTCTTATTTTTCCAATAATCATATGGAATTGCTGCAATCACCAGCATCAAAACAACGCCTATCGCTGCAAAAATTCCTTGTCTTAACACCCAGTGAGCCGGATCATCATATGCCAAATTAGCTGTGTAATAGCTGGTACTGTAAACCATCACCAATCCAAATACCAGCAAGACAAATACTATCATAAGCAGAGTATAATCAATACTGCCTCTCAAACGCTTTCTTGCTCGCCTTTTAGAGGAATCTGTTCCAGTATGTTCCCTTGCCCTAACCGTCTGCTCCATGAACCATCACTCCTTCAACGCTCTTACATACTCTTTAAACAGTTCTCCCCGCTGCTCATAGCTCTTAAACATATCCCAGCTTGCACATGCCGGAGAAAGCAGCACTGCATCACCCGGCCTTGCATTATCAGCGCATATTTCCACAGCTTCCTTAAGACTGCCGGCAAACATTATATTGTTAAAGCCATGTTGCTTTGCGGTTTCTGCAATAACACCGGCAGTATCTCCAATCAGCACCAGATATCTTACTTTTCCATTAAATGCTTCAATCCAATCGTCAAATTCTACGCCCTTGTCATATCCCCCTCCAATCAAAAGAGTTGGCTTTACCATAGCTTCAATGCCTTTAATGGCGGCGTCCGGATTTGTTCCCTTGGAATCATTATAATAATCCACTTCGCCAATAGTGTCCACATATTCAATACGGTGCTCCACCGCCCTGAACTCTGTAACAACACTGCGAATAACGTCTAAAGGCACTTTCATGTAATAGCTTATTGCCACTGCCGCCATAACATTTTCAATATTGTGGGCGCCCAAAAGCTTAAGTTCACTTGTTTTACAGACTACTGAGGAAATCCCCCCCTGATTCAGTATAATCTCATCTCCATCAAGGCACACTCCCTCGCTAAGCTTCTCAAGCCTGCTGAAAAACACTGCTTTTGCAGGAATCTTATCCGCCATAGCCCTTGTAATCTGGTCATCATAATTAAGAACACAATATTGCTCTTTTGTCTGGTTCATTGCCACCTTCTGCTTTGTATCTGCATAAATCTCCATTGTATGATGCCGGTTCAAATGGTCCGGCGTCACATTAAGCACTGCGCTTACCTCCGGCTTGAAATCCACAATTGTTTCAAGCTGAAAGCTGCTGATTTCCGCCACTGTGACAGTATCCTCCACCATCAAAAGAGAGGCTTCCGTATATGGCGTGCCAATATTACCCACCACAAACACGCTGTCATAGTACGCCTTCATAATCTCTCCCACTAAGGTCGTTGTAGTGGTCTTTCCGTTTGTACCCGTAATTGCCGCAATACGCCCCTTCCCAAACTGATATGCCAGCTCCACCTCGCTCCATATCGGTATATTAAGCCTTCTAAACAGCTCTGTAAATGCTGCGTCCACAGGAATTCCGGGGCTTATTACCATAAAATCCGCACCGGCAGCATCCTGCTCTTTAAGCTCGCCTAAAATAATGGACAAATTATCAGCATTTTGCTCTTTAAATGTATTTCTTATATCCTCTATGTTACGCTCTCTGTTCTCATCAAACAGCAGAACTTTGGCTCCCGTTTGAAGCAGTAATTTAGCAGCCGCAATTCCGCTTTTACCTGTACCTGCCACAATTACCTTTTTATCTTTACCATCCATAGTACACCCTCCAAAAGTTTCTTTATATAGTATGTTAAATATAATCTCATTTGATAGTACCAGTACGCTAGATTGCTAACAATCCCACAAGGCACAGAATTGCTGTTATAATTGAAAATATAGCAACCACCTTGGTTTCAGGCCACCCTTTAAGCTCAAAGTGATGATGCAGGGGAGCCATTCTGAAAAACCTTTTTTTCCATGTCTTATAAACCGCAACCTGAATAATGACTGAAGTAACCTCTGCCAAATATATAAATGCTACAATAGGTATGAACAGGGGAAGCTTAAGAGAAAATGCCATGGATGCAACAAAACCTCCCAAAGCTAAAGAACCCGTATCTCCCATAAATACCTTTGCAGGATAAACATTATATACCAAAAATCCCAACAGTGCGCCTATTACCGCACAGGCAATAGGCACTGTTCCTGAATCCATAGCAACCGCCACTACTGCAAAAAAAGTAGCAATCAGCATAGTGACGCTCGAAGCTAAACCATCCAACCCATCTGTAAAATTAGCTCCATTTACAGTCCCCAAAACAATAAAAAATACTGCCGGAACAAACCATTGTCCCAGACTTAAGTAGTATCCCTTGCTAAATGGAATAAGCATTTCAAAGCTATCTGTATATCTGGTAATATAATAGGTATAAATTGTGGTTACAAGAATCTGCAGCAGCATTTTCTGCCATGCTCTTAACCCCATGGAACGCTTCATAACTACCTTGATATAATCATCCATAAAACCTATCATACCGAAGCCCAGTGTCACAAACAAAATCGGACCTATGATTTTATCATACCACATATATAATACAGATACCAACACAATACTGGTCAATATGATTAATCCCCCCATTGTGGGAGTTCCTGACTTTTTCAGATGTGACTCCGGTCCGTCGTCTCTTACAAACTGACCAAACTTCAGCTTCTTAAGGAATGGAATCACTATAGGACATAGCAGAACACTGACTGCAAATGCCATAACTATCGGCAATATAACGATATATTGAAGACTCATAAAGGCACCTCTAACACACTCCATCCTCCTAAGGTATTAAGTCTGTAACCTTAAGTATACTGCTTTTTGATGGATTTATCAATCAAACCCGCTTAATCAGAAATATCTATGCTGGTTTCCTTTGTATCCTTTATTTCCTCTGTTTTTTCAATTCCCATATAAGGCAATATATTTTTAAACAAATCTCCTACTACCGGAGCTGCAATGGTTCCTCCATAATAGATTCCTTCCGGCTCATTAATCAATACCAGCGCCATTACTTCGGGTGAGGTTGTCGGTGCGAATCCCAGAAAGGAGGAAATATATTTCCCCGTTCCTCTTGGAAGCTTTTCACTGGTGGCTGTTTTTCCACCAATGGCATAACCCGGCACACTCGCATTATGCCCCGTTCCCTCTGACACAACAGCGTCCAGAAGTTCCCGCATTGTATTGGAAGTCATCTCAGTGACTGCCCCGCTTTTTTTAGTATAAGATATTTTTTGTTGTTTTCCATTTTCTCCATTTTCTATCACTATTCCAAAATGAGGAGTTACCAGAGTTCCGCCATTTACTACCGCAGACGCTGCTCTAAGCAACTGAAAGGGTGTAATCTGGAAGGATTGCCCAAACGACATGGTTGCAAGCTCCACTGCCCCTACATTTTTTAAATTGTGCATAATAGAATTAGCTTCTCCGGGCAAATCAATACCCGTTTTCTCAAACAGTCCCAGCCTTTTATAATATTTATACATATTGGCGGCGCCCACTCTGGCTCCCACCTCCATAAACACAGGGTTACATGAATTCATAACGCCTTCCTTGAAGGTTTCTGCGCCATGTCCTCCCACCTTATGACAGCGTATTCTTCTATCTTCCACCATTTTGTAACCGGGACAGCTAAATGTGTCTGATACGCTGACAACTCCTTGCTCTAAAGCCGCTGTAGCGGTAACAATCTTAAAGGTGGAGCCCGGTTCATAAGTATCGTTTACTGTGGCATTTCTCCACATCTGATTTACTAAATCCTGTTTTTTCTTATCGGATAGGCCCTCGGTATCAGTCCCTTCCGGTAATTGATAAGGAGAATTCAAATGATATTCCGGTACGTTCGCAAGCGCATAAATCTCTCCGTTACATGGATTCATCACAATCAGCGAAACCGATATGGCATTTTTCTCTTTCATAACCTTTTCTGCAAGCTGGGTGGCGTACATTTGAATATTGACGTCTAAGGAAATAATAAGATTATCCCCCGCAATTGCCTCTTTGCGGCTTTCTGCGCTGTTTTTCACCCGCTTTCCATGCACGTCTGTCAAGGTCAAAATGCTGCCCGGCGTTCCGCTTAAAACTGAATCATATTTTACTTCAAGACCTACGATACCTTGATTATCCGCCCCTGTAAAGCCCAATACCTTAGACGCCAAATCGTCATAAGGATAATATCTCCTGTAGTCCTCGTCAATCATTACCCCATCAAGCTTATATTCCCTGATTTTTTCGGCAATGTCTTTATCTACATTACTCTTAATCTTCTCGCGGGAGGACACCTTATCAATTTTTTGGCGAATTTCTTTTTCCTCAATATCCAGATACTTTGACAATATCCCGCAAACTTTGTCTGCATCTGTAATTTGATTATGAATAACGGAAATTGTACAAACAGACTTATTTCCTGCCAGCTCCACTCCGTTACGGTCATAAATTTTCCCCCGCGGCGCTTTTATGGAACGTTCCCGCTCATGAAGGTTGGCGGCTTTTTCCTCATACATATTTGATTGGAATACCATTATATAAAATAGCCTTCCAACCAAAACCACCAAAACCAACATTGCTAAAACAAAACAAATTGATGCATTTCTTTTGTGATATACATGCAATCCGTTCACATACTGAGCCATTCTTTTTTATATATTCTATTATGACTCTTTTTAAGATATGCTATTCACTTATTCTGTTATTGGCGTTTCTGTTGCCGGCGCCTCTGTTGTAACAGCTTCTGTAGAAGTTACCGCAGGAGTACTGCTCTCGGTCGTCTGTTTTGGTTCCTCTGTCGTTGTATCTGTTGTCCAATCATCCTTATCATCATCTTCATTCAAATAATCTACTGCTTTATCTCCTGTGTCCTGAACCACCGTTCCATTTTCGTTTACGTTTACAATCTCCTTCTCTGCCTCCTCCTCAGAAATCTTTTCCTGTTCAATTCCAAGATATGGCAGCGCCTGTTTAAATATTTTTTGCGCTAAATGCACTGCATAGCTGGTCTGATCCTGCGGCGTCAAATTAATCTCGTCCACAGTTACATACACTACAAGCTGAGGATTCTCATAAGGCGCAAAGCCGATAAATGACAACAGATATTTCCCATTGTTACGAGGAAGTTTTTCTGCTGTTCCGGTTTTCCCGCCAAGCTGATAACCCGGAATCTGACATCCTGTTCCGGTTCCCTCCTTAACCACCTTCTTAAGGTATTTTTTAATAAGCTTTGATGTGGATTTGGAAACAGTCTTCTTCATCAATACTTTTTCCTTAGTATTAACTATACCTCCATCAGAATTGCGAATCTCCTTGACAACATGCGGTTCATAATAATTACCTCCATTTATAAGAGAACAAAATCCCGTACAAAGCTGAATCATAGTACAGTTGAATCCCTGACCAAATGAATTGGTAGCAAGGTCTGTAGGCCCGATTTTATCTGCGGAATAAATCAGGCTTTCTGCAGTAGCCTCTCCCGGAAGATCAATATTTGTATATTGTCCAAAACCAAAAATGCTTTGGTATTTTGTAAATTGCTTTGCCCCAAGCTTAGCATTAATCTGCATCATGCTTACGTTACACGACTTTACTATAGCCTGTTCAATCGTAGTCATTCCATCTATGTTATGGCATTTTATATCATAATCGCCTACCTTAAGCATTCCTTCACAATAATATTTATCCCCATCGTGGACAACGCCCTCCTCCAGCGCCGCGCTCATTGTAAATGGCTTAAATGTAGAACCCGGCTCATACGTATCGCTGATTATCACATTACGCCAAATATCATTGAACGCCTTTAACTGCTCCTCATCTGACATTGCATTAATCTCTTCTTCAGTATATATCTGCTTTAACGCCTCTGTATTGTAAGGATCGTTTAAATCATATACCTTAGAATTGCCCATAGCCAAGACCTCTGCATTGTTTGGATCCATCACCAGTACGGAAACATTTTTAGCTCCAACACTCTGCATAAACTGCGCAATCTGCTTGTCAACTATATTTTGTATATTAAGGTCAATTGTAGATACTACAGAATAACCGTCCTTTGCTTCCTGAAGTTCTGTCTCTACAGTACCCGCATCAGTCATATAACTGTATTTCCTGCCTTCTGTTCCATTTAAAATATCATTATACTGCTGTTCTATTCCCCAATTTCCTACATTTCCACTGCTTGTATAACCGACTAACTGACATGCCGCTGTTTTATTTGGATAGCTGCGCTCGTAATTTTCCTGAAGCACAACTCCTATAACACATTCGCCTTCCTCTGTTTTTACATAATCCAGATAATCAGATACTTCTTTATAGGCAAGCTTTTGAAATGCAACATAAAAGTATGATTCCGGCTCCTCCTCTAATATCTTCTCCACCTGTCCGCTTGAAAATGAAAAATATTTATACAAGGCATCTACAGTAATATCCTTATAAGTCTTTTTTTCTTTACCATATCTATATTTTTCCCCACTAATAATATTTTTGGGCTCTAAAATCAAATTGTAGACTTTAGTGCTGGTGGCGAGGTACGAACCCTTTCTGTCCATAATGTCCCCGCGTCTGTAGTTAAGAGTGATACTGCTGTATTTTTGCTGGCTCAAAACCTTCTTTTTATAGCTTTCTGTATCTTTAATCTGATATCTTATGAGATTCCCTATTACAATACCAAATCCGATAAAAATCAATGCAACGACAAAAAACAGATGCAGCAACATCTGTTTTTTTACCTTTATCCTACGCTTTTGTTTCTTTCTTCCTGCCATATTTTCACCTACTTATTATCGGGAATATCCTGGTACTGTCTTACATAATCGGGATTAGAACTCTCATAAAGTATTGTATGATTGGAATCCGCATATTTCATTCCCAATTTCTTTGAAGCCCGCTGATAAATGGCGTCCAAATCAACACTGCTGTTAAGAGCCTCCTCTTTAGCTACGTTTTCATTGTTTATCCGGTCAAGCTCTGACTGTAATGCTGCAATTGATGTTTTATGTGCATTAATATTGGCCTGTTCCCTGATATATCCGATACATGACGCCAACACAACAACGCACACACAGCTAATTACCAAAGAATATTTAAAATCTATAACATTATGTTTTGCCCGTTTCTTACGAATCTCTGCTTCTCTGGCAGGATCTCTTAAAGGCTCCTGTCTTTGTCTTTTCGGCTGTGGTTCATATTCCGGCGCTAATTTGCGAACCGTATTTCCATCTTCTATATAATTATAATCGTAATACCTTCTGTTATCTGCCATATTAAGAACATCCCCCGTATTATTCTTAGTTTCCTTTGTATCTAAATCAACTGCGCTCAAACACTCTTAGTTTTGCGCTTTTTGCTCTGCTATTTCGTTCACATTCCTCTTTGCTTGGTAAAATCGGTTTTTTTGTAATAACCCTTCCTTTTGACACTGCTCCACAGATACATACCGGAAAATCAGGCGGACAAGTGCAGGGGTTTTCATACTTCCGAAATGCCTTCTTTACAATCCGGTCCTCTAACGAATGAAAGGTTATAATACAAATTCTACCACCTGGATTTAATAATTCTACCATCTTATCTAATGTGTTTTTAAGTACATAAAGCTCTCTGTTACACTCTATTCGAATTGCCTGAAATGTCTGTTTTGCAGGATGTCCCCCCTTCGCTCTTACCTTAGCCGGTATAGCGCCTTTAATGACATCTACCAATTCAAATGTAGTTTCTATAGGCTTTTCTGCTCTCCTTACTGCGATATGCTTTGCAATATTTTTCGCAAAACGCTCCTCCCCATAATCTCTGATTATACGGAACAGCTCCGCCTCGCTATAGTTATTTACAATCTCCCTTGCTGTAAGGGACTGACGCTGGTCCATCCTCATGTCAAGCCTTGCATCTTCCCTGTAGGAAAATCCTCTTTCGGCGGTATCTAACTGGTATGATGATACTCCCAAATCCAGTATGATGCCATCAACCTTATCAATCTTAAGATTGCTTAACACCTCTTCGATTGATTCATAATTGCTTCTTACAATGGTGGTCATCTGTGTTCCGAAGTAAGCCAAACGTTTGCTTGCTGCCTCAATCGCACTTGCATCCTGATCCAATCCAATAAGCCTTCCCTTAGAGGACAGCTTCTCACAAATGTGAAAAGCATGTCCCCCGCCTCCCAGTGTTCCGTCTACATAGACTCCGGTCGGCTTTATGGAAAGATTATCGATTGTCTCGGACAGCAGTACCGATGTGTGTGAAAACTCCATAACAGCTCACCTAAATTCCCAAATCTGCAAATGCCGCCGGATCATCAGCAATCATTTGAATATTCTCATCGTCAAACTCTTTCCATTTCTCATTGTCCCAAATTTCAAAATAGTCAATGTTTCCGACGATGGCTACGTCCTTGCTAATGCCGGCAAATTTCTTTTGTTCGCCGGACAAAGAGACTCTACCCTGACTGTCTATTTCACCGCCAGATGCCCCCGCTATCAAGAATCTCTTCATCTTCTGCCCCATTACATCTGTCATAGGAACGGTTTTTAATTTGGCAATGACCTCCTTCCATGCCTCCATGGGATAAACCTTTAAACATCTTGTATCAATACTTCTTGTAATAAAAAAGTCCTTTCCCAATTCCGCACGAAATTTAGCCGGTACGATAAGTCTGCCTTTTGAATCAATTGAATGATTGTATGTCCCTGAAAACATTCTTACCGCCACCACCTTTCTGTCATGGAACTCCGCTCCATTTCACTCCACTTCGTCCCACTTTCCGCCACTGTGTATCCATTTTAAACCACAAATACTGTTTTTGCAAGAAGTTTTTTTCTACAAAATGCGTCTTAAAGTCAATAAATACAAGGGTAGGAGCATAGTGGAGTGAAAGTGGGGGATTTTTTTAACTATATGTGTGTTATATTTTTTATCAAACACTAGATATTGTGTTTTTGTTAATAGTTTTAAATGTTTTTGTTAAACTTCCACAATTTTATTTGTAAATATTTGACGATAATTGTCAGATAAAAAAATAAGACACCGCCTATACAGTGTCTTATTCCTCACATTATATTCACTTTTTAATTAATAATTTCCTCCACTTTATTCCCCTTGCGACTGTTTTCCTCCACTCTGCTCCACCAACGAGTCGCTTTCAGCTTCTTCAGTAACCTCTAAAGATTCGTCATCATCTGACAGGTAGTATTTGTTTGCATTGCGATTCCGTCCCACAATAAATAAAACAACCGATAATCCCATAAAAATCAGCGCCACTACCTGAGAAACAGGAATATCAATTTCACCAATGGTACACAGCACCAGTTGGTCAGTTCTCATACCTTCAATAATAAACCTGCCAAGTCCATATAAAAATGCATATAACAAAAATACCTCTCCGTCAACCTTCTTTTTCCTTCTCAGCAAAAGCAGTATAGCAAATATTAAAAAGCACAAAATGCTTTCATATAGAAAAGTTGGCTGCACCTGCACATAACTAAGTCCTGTATCAGGCGTTATCAGTTTAACCGCGCTTGAATATTCAGTATGAATAGCGTCCGCAGGAATACGCATAGCAAACAGCCCATTAGAATTGCCTCCAAAAGCTTCTCTGTTAAAGAAGTTGCCCCACCTGCCTAAAGCCTGTCCCAACACCAGTCCCGGAACATATGTATCCAGTACCAGACCAAAAGACTGCTTTCTTATCATGCAAAATATAAAGAGTGTAAGAATACCTGCCAGTACTCCTCCATATATGGCCATTCCGCCATTCCATATATAAAACACGCTTTTTAAATTATCCTTAAAATAATCCCACTGAAAAATAACATAATAAAGTCTTGCGCCTAATATACAGGGAATTGCAGCTATAAGAAAAGCATCCAAATAAATTTCTTCATTTTGATTTGTCCTCTTAGCCTCTCTGCTCGCCTGCCACAGCGCAATAAAAAATCCTAATGCAATAATAATAGCATAAAACCGTATTTCCCTTCCAAATATTGAAATTCCGGTTGGCAAATCAGATAGATATATTCCTATATTAGGAAAAGCTATATCGTTCACGTTATCCATATTAACGGCCTCCTATACGTTAAACTTAAATAAAATCACATCTCCGTCATTTACCACATATTCTTTTCCTTCCGACCGCACGAGGCCTTTTTCTTTTGCTGCCAGCATACTTCCCTGCTCCACCAAATCCTTATAATTCACTACCTCTGCACGAATAAAACCTCTTTCAAAATCTGTATGAATCTTTCCTGCCGCCTTTGGCGCCTTCGTTCCCTTTTTAATGGTCCATGCTCTGGTTTCATCTTCTCCGGAGGTTAGATAACTAATAAGTCCCAGTAGGGAATAGCTTGCACGAATTAGTTTCTCCAATCCCGACTCTTCTAAACCAAGCTCGTCCAAAAACTCTTTCTTTTCTTCATCATCAAGCTCTGCAATCTCCTGTTCAATCTGAGCGCACACAACGAATACCTCTGCATCAAAGTCCTTTGCATACTCCCTTACCTTAGCCACATACGGATTGTCAGCTTCCGCATTTCCTAAAGAGTCTTCATCAACATTTGCTGCAAATATAACAGGTTTATAGGTAAGAAGGTTATAAGAAATAAGATATCCTTCCTCGTCTTCATCAGCAGGAGTAAATGTCTTTGCCAGCTTTCCTTCCTCGAGATGTTCCTTAAGCTTCTTTAAAAGCTCCAGTTCCTTTGCAAGCTCCTTATCATTTTTGGCTCCCCGAACAACCTTGGCAATACGCCTGTCCAGCACCTCAATATCTGCAAATATAAGCTCCAGATTAATCGTTTCAATATCTCTAATCGGATCAATGCTTCCGTCTACATGCACAATGTTTGCATCCTCAAAGCAGCGCACCACATGTACAATCGCATCTACCTCGCGAATATTGGCAAGAAATTGGTTGCCCAGTCCCTCTCCCTTTGAAGCGCCCTTTACAAGCCCTGCAATATCAACAAATTCAATTACTGCATGTGTCGTCTTTTTTGAGTTATACATTTTTGTCAAATGCTCTACTCTCTCATCCGGAACAATTACCACTCCCACATTAGGATCTATAGTACAAAACGGGTAGTTTGCAGATTCTGCCCCCGCCTTTGTCAATGAATTAAATAATGTGCTTTTTCCTACATTTGGAAGACCGACGATTCCTAGTTTCATTTTTGTATATTCCTCCTGATAATTTCTTTATTTTTTTTAAATGATATGTATATCCATGCTCATTTCTTCAAATCATATCAGATTTTAGCATATTGCAGAAGATTTAGCAAGGACGCAGACTTTATCAAGCGGAAACTCCGAAAAAGGAAAAGCATTATCCAATAAATCCAGACGATAAAAACTTGATAAGGATAACTTTTAGAGAATTGCATTTTATATATGCCTATGCTAAAATAAAAAAGGAGAATTAAAATGCGCTTTGTT
>CANQSN010000035.1 GCA_947626505.1 uncultured Lachnospiraceae bacterium | reverse complement strand
TATTGATTACTCAACAATCGTAGCCACACGACCAGAACCAACTGTTCTACCACCCTCGCGGATAGCGAAAGTAAGACCTTGCTCCATAGCTACCGGATGAATCAACTCAATAGTCATCTCAACGTTATCACCCGGCATACACATCTCAGTACCTGCTGGTAAATTACATACGCCAGTAACGTCAGTTGTACGGAAATAGAACTGTGGACGATAGTTGTTGAAGAAAGGTGTATGACGTCCACCCTCATCCTTAGTCAATACATAAACCTGAGCAGTAAACTTCTTATGGCAAGTTACAGAACCCGGTTTAGCCAATACCTGACCACGAACGATATCTGTTCTCTGGATACCACGAAGCAATGCACCAATATTATCACCAGCCTGAGCCTCGTCTAACAGCTTACGGAACATCTCAATACCAGTTACAACAGTCTTCTGAACCTCTTCCTTAACACCTACAATCTCAACTTCCTCATTCAGATGAAGAGTACCACGCTCTACTCTACCAGTAGCAACAGTACCACGTCCTGTAATAGTAAATACATCCTCTACAGGCATCAGGAATGGCTGATCAGTTGCACGCTGAGGATCTGGAATATACTCATCAATAGTATCCATAAGCTCCATAATCTTGTCTCCCCACTCGCCACTAGGATCCTCTAATGCCTTTAATGCAGAACCCTTGATAATAGGACAATCTGTAAAGCCATACTCCTCTAACTGCTCTGTAATCTCCATCTCAACAAGCTCGATTAACTCATCATCATCAACCATATCGCACTTATTCATAAATACAACAATGTAAGGTACACCTACCTGACGAGATAACAGGATATGCTCCTTAGTCTGAGCCATAACACCGTCAGTAGCTGCTACTACTAAAATAGCACCGTCCATCTGTGCAGCACCGGTAATCATGTTCTTTACATAATCGGCATGGCCCGGACAGTCAACGTGCGCATAATGTCTCTTTTCTGTCTCATACTCAACGTGAGCAGTAGAAATAGTAATACCACGTTCTCTCTCCTCTGGAGCCTTGTCGATGTTCTCAAAATCTACAGCTGCGTTACCTGCAACCCTCTCAGAAAGAGTCTTAGTGATTGCTGCTGTCAAAGTAGTTTTACCATGATCAACGTGTCCAATAGTACCAATGTTACAATGCGGTTTGCTACGATTAAACTTTTCCTTAGCCATTTTTAATTATCCTCCTTTAATTGAGCCCGGATAGGGCGTTATTTGATTATTTCCTAACTAATGAGTCCGCCTTACGGCTCTTTGAAAGGAACGTGGCGAACCCCACGATTAGTTAGAATTATATTACATTTTAGTTACAATTTCAAGTATATTCTACTTGTGATATAAAGTGATATCACTATTTCACTGATTACTTGCTGTGACTAGCGATAATCTTCTCCTGAACAGACTTAGGTACCGGCTCATAACGTTCAAAGAACATAGAATAATTACCACGTCCCTGAGTACTTGAACGAAGCATTGTAGAATATCCGAACATCTCTCCTAACGGAACATATGCACGCACAATCTTTCCGCCGCCTATATCATCCATTCCTTCAATCTGTCCACGCTTTGCATTCAGGCTTCCGATAACATCACCCATGTATTCCTCAGGCATAGTTACCTCTACCTTCATAATAGGCTCAAGCAATACAGGATCAGCCTTCTTCATTGCATCCTTAAATGCCATAGAACCGGCAATGTGGAATGCCATCTCAGAAGAGTCCACCTCATGGTATGAACCATCATATACATTTGCATATACACCAAGCACAGGAAATCCTGCCAAAATACCAGCCTGAGCTGCCTCTTTAATACCTTCGCCAACAGATGGAATATATTCCTTTGGAATAGCGCCTCCCACAACGGTAGACTCAAACTTAAATGTTTCCTCTCCGTTAGGATCCATTGGCTCAAACTTAACTTTACAGTGACCATACTGACCACGTCCGCCGGACTGCTTCTTATACATAGAGTCAACCTCAACAGCCTTAGTAAACGTCTCCTTATATGCCACCTGAGGCGCACCAACATTTGCCTCTACCTTAAACTCACGAAGCAGACGGTCAACAATAACCTCCAAATGAAGCTCGCCCATTCCGGCAATAATTGTCTGTCCTGTCTCCTGATTTGTGTGAGCGCGGAAAGTAGGATCCTCCTCTGCGAGCTTTGCAAGAGCTTCACCCATCTTACCTTGGTCATTCTTTGTCTTAGGTTCAATAGCAAGCTCGATAACCGGCTCAGGGAATTCCATGGACTCTAAAATTACCGGATGCTGCTCATCACAGATAGTATCGCCCGTTGTTGTAAGCTTAAAGCCTACCGCGGCAGCAATATCTCCGGAATATACCTTATCAATCTCTGAACGTGAATTAGCATGCATCTGTACGATACGTCCAACACGCTCCTTCTTTCCCTTTGTTGCATTCAATACATAAGAACCGGAATTCAAAGTACCTGAATACACTCTGAAAAATGCAAGCTTTCCAACATATGGATCTGTCATAATCTTAAATGCCAATGCTGAGAATGGTTCATCATCTGAAGAACGACGTACAACCTCATTGCCTTGCTCATCTGTTCCTGTAATATCAGGAATATCTGTAGGCGCCGGCATATATTCAATAACGCCATCTAACATCTTTTGAACACCCTTGTTCTTATATGCAGAACCGCAAAATACAGGAACTGCCTCGCAAGCAATAGTGCCCTTACGAAGTCCGGCCTTCAAATCCTCAACAGATGGCTCCTCACCTTCGAGATATTGCATCATCAAATCATCATCCAAATCGCAAATCTTCTCTACTAAGTTATTATGCCATTCCTCGGCCTCAGCCTTCAAATCATCAGGAATTGCTGTAATCTCAATCTCCTCGCCTTTATCATCTTTATAATAGTATGCCTCCATCTCAAACAAATCAATAAGTCCAATAAAATTATCTTCTTTACCGATTGGAATCTGTACTGGGATGGCATTCTTGCCCAGACGGTCAATAATTGTCTGAACAGAATAAAAGAAATCAGCACCCATCTTATCCATCTTATTGATGAATGCCATACGTGGTACATTATATGTGTCCGCCTGACGCCATACATTCTCTGACTGCGGCTCTACGCCTGCCATTGCATCAAACACACCAACTGCTCCATCTAATACACGAAGTGAACGCTCTACCTCAACAGTAAAGTCAACGTGGCCTGGAGTATCAATAATATTGATGCGATGCTCTAATGCACCCTCTTTTGGTTTATGATGATCTTCTAATGTCCAGTGGCAGGTCGTAGCAGCAGAAGTAATTGTAATACCTCTCTCCTTTTCCTGTTCCATCCAGTCCATAACAGAAGCACCATCATGAGTCTCTCCAATCTTATAGCTTACGCCAGTATAATAAAGGATACGCTCTGTCAATGTAGTTTTACCTGCATCAATATGAGCCATAATACCGATATTTCTGGTTCTCTCTAATGGATATTCTCTTCCAGCCAAGATTTTGTCCTCCTTCTACTAGAATCTGTAATGTGCAAATGCCTTATTAGCCTCTGCCATCTTATGCATGTCTTCTTTTTTCTTAACAGATGCTCCTGTATTATTAGCAGCATCCATAATTTCTCTTGCCAGACGCTCCTCCATAGTCTTCTCACTTCTCTTACGAGAGAACAAAGTGAGCCAGCGAAGCGCTAAAGTCTGTCTTCTGTCTGCGCGCACCTCAATTGGTACCTGATATGTCGCACCACCAATACGCCTTGCTTTTACCTCAAGCTCTGGCATAATGTTATTCATTGCATCTCTAAACACTTCCATTGCTTCTTTGCCGGACTCCGATGCAACTCGATCAAATGCGCCATAGACTATCTTCTGTGCAACACCCTTTTTACCATCTAACATAACGTTGTTAATTAACTTTGTTACAACAACATCCTTGTAAATAGGATCTGCCAATACTTCTCTCTTTGTAATATGTCCTTTTCTTGGCACGGTTCTTCCCTCCTTAATAATAATTAATTCTTCGGTACTCGGCCTTAAAAGCCGTTCGTGCGGGTAAAACTTATCTATGCCTGCAACCTACAGGATAAATCGCTTTTTCCAGCACTTTTTAATTGTTCGCCTTCACTATTTTTTAGGTCTCTTAGCTCCATACTTAGAGCGAGCCTGCTTTCTGTTAGCAACGCCTGCAGTATCCAAAGTACCACGTACAATATGGTATCTGGTACCGGGCAAGTCCTTTACCCTTCCACCACGAATAAGAACCACACTATGCTCCTGAAGGTTGTGTCCTTCACCGGGAATATAGCTGGTAACCTCAATTCCGTTGGAGAGACGTACTCTGGCAATCTTACGAAGAGCAGAGTTCGGCTTCTTAGGAGTAGCAGTCTTAACTGCAGTACAAACTCCACGCTTTTGTGGAGAAGCAGTATTTGTAGGTCTCTTCTTCAAAGAGTTATAACCTCTCTGCAAAGCCGGTGCAGTAGACTTCTTTGCTACAGAATGTCTTCCCTTACGAACTAACTGGTTAAATGTTGGCATGTTTTCACCTCCTGCGATATTATTCTTAGGTTGCTTAATTGCAATCAAAACAAACGTAGAAAATCTACGCATGCTTGATTATTTTATCTATTTTACCATTACTTGTCAAGTATTATTCCTTATTTTTTTATAAATATTCCTATGATACCAAATTCGCAATCCAGACGCCTTTTCGGATTAATATATAGCCCAAAACAGTCTTTATAAAATCCAGCGCCTGTACTATAATATAAATCAATAAAATCGGTAAATTGGTAAAATAACAGAGTAACGCCGCAACAGGCACAGACAATATCCATGTATATGCACCGTCAAACAAAAATGTGACAACCGTCTTTCCGCCTGAACGCAGAGTAAAATAAATAGCATTTAAATACCCCTGCAAAGGAAAGAATAATGCGGTTGATAAAATAAAGTATTTTGCCATTTTCCGAACCTCCCCTGTTGTTTCATACAAATTAGGAAAAACTCCGGAAACAGCAATCAAAACAATGGCGGCACAAGCGCTTACCAAGGCAGTAAACCTCATTAAGGCAAATGTTCCCCTCCTTGCACGTTCAAACTCAGAGGCTCCCAGAAACTGCCCAATAATAATACCAACTGCTGAACCTAAAGAAACAAATGAAACATTCATAAGGTTGCAAATAGCATTTGAAATATTAAGACCTGCCACAACCGTTAATCCGCGCAGCGAATAGCACTGCGTCAATACTGCAATCCCTCCCGCCCACAAAAATTCATTTGCAAAAATGGGCAATCCTTTTTTCAGTATAACGATACTTAATTCCTTAGGAACTTTTAACGTCAGATACACACCCTTAAGAAATACATGTTTATCCATACGTGCATGACTCCACACTACAACAATTAAAAGCTCTGCAATTCTTGCCAAAACAGTAGCAATGGCCGCACCCTCCACACCAAGCTTGGGAAATCCGAACTTACCAAAAATTAAAATATAATTAAATATAATATCTACTACTACAGAAATCAGTCCGGCAACCATTGGCTTAAGCGTTTCTCCAGTCTCACGAAGACTTCCTGCATATGCCTGTGTAACTGCAAATGGCAGCAAATTAAATATCATAATTCTAAGATATTTTTTACCATATTCCAATGTTTGCAGAGAATCTAATTTTGCACTTTCCCCATGCAGATAAAGTCCAATTAACTGACTTCCAAATAAACTAAAAATCAAACCGGCTGCGACAACACAAAATGTACAAATCCAAAGCTTAAACCTAAATGTATTCCTAACGCCCTCATGGTCATTATGACCATAAAACTGCGCGCCATATATGCCGGGTCCCGCCAATCCTCCAAATATAGCAAGATTATTAACAAAAATAAGTTGATTAACAATTGCGACGCCGGTCATAGACTCTGTATCAAGACTTCCTACCATCACATTATCTACTAATCCCACCATATTCGTGATTCCATTTTGAATCATCATAGGAATTGCAAGCATTAACGCTTTTTTATAAATATCACGATTTTCTGATTTCATTCTTTCACCTCAATTCCTGATATAATCGTAAAATTTTATTCAAAATTCGCTTGCGGGTTTTGGCGCGAGATTCGAGTCTGATTTTTCAGACGTCTTCTAATCCGAATCTCTATGCATCCTCGCTAAGCGTTTATCAGATGTAAGCCTTCTACCATCTGACAAAAAATAAAACTGTCCGGTGCAGACCGGACAGTTTAACTATAAATTTTATGATTACTCCTCTTTTACAGAAGATACAGCGATACTTTCAGCTTCATCTGCTGCCAAAATATCTATGCTGTCATCAATATCAAAATCATCTCCGAAATCAATATCGTCATCCATTGCAATATCTTCAATGTCTGTATCAAGCTTTACAGAGCGGTAACGCTTCATACCCGTACCAGCCGGAATAAGCTTACCAATAAGCACATTCTCCTTAAGTCCATTGAGAGGATCTGTTTTACCCTTAATTGCTGCTTCTGTCAGAACCTTAGTAGTCTCCTGGAATGAAGCTGCCGATAAGAAGGAATCTGTTGCTAGAGATGCCTTTGTAATACCAAGCATAACCTGAGTACCCTTTGCAGGTTCTAATCCCTGTGCCTCCATCTTCCTATTGGTCTCCTCAAAATCAAGAATATTAACCTGAGTACCCGGAAGATAGTTGGTATCTCCACTTTCAGAAATCTTAATCTTCTTAAGCATCTGACGTACAATAATCTCAATATGCTTATCGTTGATATCCACACCCTGTAAGCGATATACACGCTGTACCTCTCTAAGCATATAGTCCTGTACTGCCCGTACATTCTTAATACGGAGAACATCATGCGGATTGCTTGAACCCTCTGTCAATTCATCTCCGGCCTCTACTATCTGTCCGTCTGTAACCTTAATACGTGAGCCAAATGAAATCAAATATGCCTTTGACTCTCCTGTTTCTTTATTAGTAACCACAACCTCACGCTTTGACTTAACATCACGTATCTCACACTCACCGCCAAATTCAGCAAGAATCGCAAGTCCTTTAGGCTTACGCGCTTCAAAAAGCTCTTCAACACGAGGGAGACCTTGTGTAATATCATCGCCACCCGCAACTCCGCCGGCATGGAAGTTACGCATAGTAAGCTGAGTACCCGGCTCGCCAATAGATTGCGCTGCTATAATTCCAACTGCCTCGCCAACCTGTACTGTCTGTCCGGTAGCCATATTGGCGCCATAACATTTTGCGCATACGCCGCTATGTGACTGGCAGGTCAAAATAGTACGAATCTTAATTCCCTTAAACTTACCTGTTTTCTCATCCTGCTCTCCATAACCGGCTGCCACAATCTTAGCTGCCCTCTGAGGCGTAATCATATGATTACGTTTTACAATCATTTCACCTGTTTCAGGATTATTAATCGTTTCAGCAGCATAGCGGCCTATGATACGATCCTCAAAGCTTTCAATAGTTTCCTTTCCATCTACAAATGGTACTACTGTCATTCCCGGAAGTTCTTCTGCACCGACAGAACAATCCACCTCGCGAATAACAATATCCTGTGATACATCAACAAGCCTTCTTGTCAAATATCCCGAATCGGCTGTACGAAGCGCTGTATCAGAAAGTCCCTTACGAGCGCCATGGGCAGAAATAAAGTATTCCAATACATCAAGTCCCTCGCGGAAGTTAGACTTAATAGGAAGCTCAATTGTACGTCCCAGAGTATCTGCCATCAATCCACGCATACCAGCCAACTGTTTAATCTGCTGGTTAGAACCTCTCGCTCCTGAATCTGCCATCATATAAATATTATTGCGGTTATCCAATCCGCTAATCAATTTATCGGTCAGCTCATCATCTGCCTCAAACCATGTTTTAATTACTGCCTTATACCGCTCTTCATCAGTCATAAGACCACGTCTATACATCTTTGTTAATTTATCAACCTGCTTTTGTGCGTTTGCAAGAATCTCCGGTTTTGAAGCCGGCACAGTCATATCTGAAATAGACACTGTCATTGCGGCTCTGGTTGAATATTTGTAACCCAAGCTCTTAATATTATCCAACACCTCCGCAGTATCAGTCGCACCATGCAGATTAATACACTTATCCAAAATACGCTTTAACTGTTTCTTTCCAACGCGGAAATCAATCTCATATATCAATTCATTTCCCGGAACCTCGCGGTCTACATAACCTAAATCCTGAGGAATAATTTCATTAAAAATAATACGTCCAACTGTAGTATCTACAACGCATTCAATTGCATTGCCATCACGATCAACGCCCTTGCGTCTTACTTTAATAGACTGATGCAGTGATACGACCTTATTCTCATAAGCCAGTATAGCTTCGTTTTCTGATTTGAAAACCTTAATCTCTCCCGCAGCCACTGCCTTTGACAATTCTTCCTTTGATATATCAGCTCTTGGCTCATTCTTATTACCCTCATCCATAGTAAGATAATAAATACCAAGAACCATATCTTGAGACGGAACCGCCACAGGGCCACCATCTGAAGGCTTAAGCAGATTGTTAGGCGACAAAAGCAGAAATCTGCACTCTGCCTGCGCCTCAACGGATAATGGCAAATGTACAGCCATCTGGTCTCCATCAAAATCTGCATTATATGCAGTACATACCAGTGGATGAAGCTTAATAGCCTTACCTTCTACAAGAATAGGCTCAAATGCCTGAATGCCAAGACGATGTAGTGTAGGCGCGCGGTTCAACATTACAGGATGCTCCTTAATGACATCCTCCAATACATCAAATACATCATCTTCCAGCTTTTCAACCTTCTTTTTTGCCTGTTTAATATTATGAACATCTTCCTTACGCGCAACAAGCTCCTTCATTACAAATGGCTTAAACAGCTCAATTGCCATCTCCTTAGGAAGACCGCACTGATAAATTTTAAGCTCAGGTCCTACCACAATTACAGAACGTCCTGAGTAATCTACACGCTTACCAAGCAAATTCTGGCGGAAGCGTCCCTGCTTACCCTTTAACATTTCTGATAATGATTTTAACGCGCGATTACCCGGCCCTGTTACAGGACGCCCTCTACGCCCATTATCAATCAAGGCGTCCACTGCCTCCTGAAGCATACGTTTCTCATTACGGATAATCATATCCGGTGCATCCAGTAACAAAAGCTTTTTCAAGCGGTTGTTACGGTTAATAATCCTTCTATACAAGTCATTTAAATCAGATGTGGCAAATCTTCCTCCGTCTAACTGAACCATAGGACGTAAATCCGGTGGAATAACAGGAACAACATCAAGAATCATCCACTCAGGCTTGTTATTGGAATTGCGGAATGCTTCTACAACCTCTAAACGTTTAATAATCTTAGCCTGCTTCTGATTTTGCGGAGAAGAATTATTAAGTTCATCCTTCAATGCTTTAGCCTCTGCATCCAAATCAACAGCCATCAACAGCTCCTTAATTGCCTCGGCGCCCATCTCTGCTTTAAATGAACCATATCCAAATTCATTTTCAGCAATGTTAAATTCTTCATCAGAAATTACCTGCTTATACTGAAAATTAGATGTGCCGGGATCAGTTACAATATAGGCTGCAAAATACAACACCTTCTCCAATGCTTTTGGAGTAATATCCAACATAAGGGCAATTCTTGAAGGAATACCCTTAAAGTACCAGATATGCGACACCGGAGCCGCAAGCTCAATATGTCCCATACGCTCGCGTCTGACGCTTGATTTTGTAATCTCAACACCGCAGCGGTCGCAGACTACGCCCTTATATCTTACCTTCTTATACTTACCACAGTGGCACTCCCAATCCTTCTGTGGTCCAAAAATACGCTCGCAAAATAACCCATCCTTCTCAGGCTTTAAGGTTCTATAATTTATGGTCTCAGGCTTTGTAACCTCGCCTCTTGACCAATCTCTAATCTTATCTGGAGAAGCTAACCCAATCTGAATAGCGTCAAATTTAAGTTGTTCCTCGTTTGACTGATTAATATCTGACATGTAAGGTTTCTCCTTTCTATTCGTTATCGGTATCCATAGCAAGACTCATCTCGGCCTGTTCGTCGCTATATACATCATCACCGTCTTCCAAATCACCTGTTTCAAAACCATGCTCTGCAAACTCTGCCTCCACATCCTGTTCAACAGGCGTATTATTGTTGTCGCTAATCATAGATACTGCCTCCGGATTACGTGTACTGTAATCCACATTTTCCTGAAGCTCGATAACCTCACCACTTTCGTCTAATACATTTATATCAAGTCCCAATGACTGGAATTCCTTAAGAAGCACCTTAAAGGATTCCGGAATACCAGGATCCTGAATATTCTCACCTTTGATAATAGATTCATAAGTCTTAACACGTCCAATCACATCATCGGACTTAACAGTTAAAATCTCCTGAAGTGTATAAGCTGCGCCATAGGCCTCCAAAGCCCAAACCTCCATCTCACCAAAACGCTGACCACCAAATTGTGCTTTACCACCTAATGGCTGCTGCGTTACTAAAGAATACGGGCCGGTAGAACGGGCATGAATCTTATCATCAACCAAATGATGCAGTTTAAGATAATGCATGAAACCAATAGTAACAGGACTATCAAACTCCTCGCCGGTACGCCCGTCGCGAAGCTGTACCTTACCGGTACGGTCAATAGGCACGCCCTTCCATTCCTCTCTATGGTCTAAATGTTCATGAAGATAATCCATAATATCTTCATTTACCTTGTCGCCCCAACGCTCCTCAAAGGTCTCCCACTCTTCGTTAGCATAATCATTTGCCATTTCAAGCGTATCCATAATATCTACCTCGTTAGCGCCATTGAAAATAGGTGTAGATACGTTAATACCTAATACCTTAGCAGCAAGACTTAAATGAATCTCCAATACCTGACCTATATTCATACGGGAAGGCACACCCAATGGGTTCAATACAATATCCAAAGGCCGCCCATTTGGCAAAAATGGCATATCCTCCACAGGAAGGATTCGGGAAATAACACCTTTATTACCATGACGTCCCGCCATCTTATCTCCCACACTAATCTTACGCTTCTGCGCAATATATACGTTGACTGACTTGTTTACTCCCGGAGCCAATTCATCCTTATTCTCCCTTGTAAAGGTCTGAGTGTTCATAACAACACCATAAGCGCCGTGCGGCACACGCAGAGAGGTATCACGAACTTCCCTTGCTTTCTCGCCAAAAATGGCGCGAAGAAGTCTCTCCTCCGCAGTAAGCTCTGTTTCTCCCTTAGGAGTTACCTTACCAACCAAAATATCTCCTGCCCGAACTTCTGCACCAATACGAACAACTCCATACTCGTCCAAATCCTTTAACACATCATCGCCAAGACCTGCTAAATCCTTAGTAATTTCTTCCGGCCCCAGCTTGGTATCCCTTGCCTCTGCCACATATTTTTCAATATGGACAGAAGTATACACATCATCCTGAACCATGCGCTCACTCATAAGAACCGCATCCTCATAGTTATAACCTTCCCATGTCATAAATCCAATCAGAGGATTCTTACCAAGCGCAATCTCACCATGGTCTGTAGAAGCTCCGTCTGCAATGACGTCGCCCTTCTTTACTTTATCTCCCTTATACACAATAGGTCTCTGATTCATACAGTTACTCTGATTGCTGCGGGCAAACTTAATTAAGTTGTATACATCCTTATTGTTATCTTCATCACGCCTTATAACAATACGGGTACTAGAAGAAATCTCCACCACGCCATCATGCTTTGCCACCACACAGACGCCTGAATCCACTGCCGCTTTGCTCTCCATGCCGGTTCCCACAACAGGCGCCTCTGTAATCAAAAGCGGCACTGCCTGACGCTGCATGTTAGAACCCATCAGCGCACGATTCGCATCATCATTCTCCAAAAATGGAATCATGGAAGTAGCCACAGAGAATACCATTCTGGGCGACACATCCATTAAATCGATTCGCGACTTAGGAAATTCTGAAGTCTCTTCGCGGTAACGTCCGGAAACGTTATTGTGAACAAAATATCCATTTTCATCTAATACCTCATTTGCCTGTGCTACAGTATAATTATCCTCCTCGTCTGCAGTAAGGTAAATGACTTCATCCGTAACTCTCGGATTCTGCGGATCAGACTTATCACACTTTAAGTAAGGCGCCTCCACAAATCCATATTCATTAATTCTTGCATAGGTTGCAAGCGAATTTATAAGTCCAATGTTTGGTCCCTCAGGCGTCTCAATCGGACACATACGTCCGTAATGAGTATAGTGAACATCCCGCACCTCAAATCCGGCGCGGTCGCGGCTCAAGCCACCCGGTCCTAAAGCAGACAAACGTCTCTTGTGAGTCAACTCTGATAATGGGTTATTTTGATCCATAAACTGAGATAACTGTGAGCTTCCAAAAAATTCCTTAATGGCGCCGGTTACAGGCTTAATATTAATAAGCTGCTGAATGGAAACGCTCTCCTCGTCCATAGTCTGCATTTTCTCTTTTACCATACGCTCTAAACGCGTAAGTCCCACGCGATACTGATTCTGCAAAAGCTCACCTACAGCGCGTATACGTCTGTTACCCAAATGATCAATATCATCAAAGTTACCTATATGATATTGCAAATGCATATTGTAGTTGATAGATGCAAAAATATCTTCAATTGTAATATGCTTAGGAATCAGCTCTGCAACATTACGGGACAATGCCTTCTTTAAGGCGGTTTCATCAGAGCCATACTCTTCTAACAGCTTCTTTAATACGGGGTAGTATACCTCCTCTGTGATACCTAAAGCTCTTGCATCCTTCTCTGTGATATCCATCCACTTAGTAATATCAACCATCTTATTGCTCAAAATCTTTACAGTATCAGGAGCATCCTCCACCTGTACCATAACATAGTCCACAGCAGCATACTGAATAGTATCTGCTAAATCCTTAGTCAAAGTTGTACCCGCCTTAACAAGCACCTCGCCTGTTGTCGGATCAATTGCATCCTCTGCCAAAATACACCCTGCCACGCGATTCCTTAAGGATAACTTCTTGTTAAACTTATATCGTCCCACCTTGGCCAAGTCGTATTTACCTGCATCAAAAAACATACCCTGAATCAAATTCCTTGCATTATCCTCAGAAAATGGATCACCGGGTTTAATCTTCTTGTATAATTCCTCCAATCCTGTCTTACAGTCAATTGAGGGATCCTTATCCAATGTAGCAAGAAGCTTGACGTCCTCGCCAAACAATTCCTTTATCTCTGTATCTGTTCCTACACCCAATGCGCGGATTAAAACAGTTACCGGCACCTTTCTTGTACGATCTACGCGCACATAGAAAACATCATTGGAGTCTGTCTCATACTCCAACCATGCGCCGCGGTTTGGAATTACCTGTGAATTGTATAATCCCTTTCCAATCTTATCCCTATCCAAGGTGAAATAAACGCCGGGAGAACGCACTAACTGACTTACAATTACACGCTCTGCACCATTGATCACAAAGGTTCCCGTCTCTGTCATCATCGGAAGCTCACCCATAAACACTTCATTTTCAGTAATTTCATCGGAGTCGTTTTTCATATTGCGTAATGCAAGCTTTACCTTTAGTGGAACTGCATATGTCACACCATACTCCCTGCACTGTTCGATATTATACTTAATCTCATCATAACAAAAATGGTGACTCACATATGCCAAACTGAAATCTCCGCTACGATCCTCAATTGGCATTACATCGTTAAAAGCCTCTTTTAAGCCTTCAGCAAGAAACCATTGATATGAATCCTTTTGGACCTCGATAAGATTAGGCATATCTAAAACTTCCTTTTGACGAGCATAACTAATACGCTTGCCTTTGCCAGATTCGATTAGACTGATTCTGTTCTTCTTCACCTTGTCCTTCACCTCTTTATGATAATGTGTATCATACTATATGGTCCCACAAACAACGCTAATTGCGCATATTAACCCATACTGATACATTTTCCTATATTATCACAGTTTGCAAGAGGTGTCAATTATTTTTTTTGGTAAATTTATCCGTAAAAGCGACTATTTGACATAATGTATGTATAATCTACATAAAAGAACAGAGAACACTAAAGTCCCTTTTTGTGTCCTCTGCTGCATTTATCACCAATATTTTCGTCTTACTCTTTCAATAATCTCACTATCCAGATTCTTCATAGCCTCTAAGGAGGAGGTCATAAGCCTTGAACGTTCCTTTGCTTTATACGACATTTCCTTGTAATAAGAAGCATCTTCTTTATATTCCTTAATACGTTTTTTCATAGTCTCCAAGTCAGAAACTGCAAATTCTTCACCCCCTGCAATATATACATCCCCTACAGGCAGGTATACTCCGGGTTTCCCCTGCCAAAACGCCTCTATAACAGAAAAACCGCCGCCCATACGCACCGGATTTACATACAAATCGCATATCTCCATCAATGCAAGAATATCTTCACAGTACCCAATAAACGTACTATTAGCCTTTACGTTTTCAAATACTTCGACATTACTTTCATAATTATCATAATAGCCTGCAAATACAGCATGATAGCCTGTCTGCAATATGTCGTCCAGCATTTGCATAAATTCCTTTGTCACCTCTGAATGAAGCCTTGTTCCCACAATAACCAGCAAAAAACAGTCGTCAGGTATTCCAAACTGCCTTCTTGTAAAATGCTCCCTTTGAGGCTTTAATTCAAATGTGAACCTGCTTTCCACCACATCTATCCCCTGTCTCTCATACTCCTTTTTTTCCTCGGCAGCAAGCTTACGTCCCAATATCTTCATTTTGTTCATTGTGCGTGGCAGTGATGAAAATACAACCGCCATAGAAGCGCATGGAATTACCTGTCCGCATATATCTGCTACTATACTGTCAGGGCCGATGCAAAGCATATACTCCGGTTTAATCTCACGAATCCAACTTAAAGCCAGACTTATCTTCTTCTCCTCCGGTATATCATTTTTAATCTGACGAAACCAGTATTTATTCCCCTGATGTTCAAGCTCCTCCACCTTTTCATATTCTTCAATATAATTTCCCGCTACTGCATAATATATTGGAAAATAACTGTATGCATTTACAACATACCGTTCGCTTGTATTTATTATATACACATCCTTACCCATACTTCTTAAAGCATTGCATCTTTCTAATAAAGACCTTGTAGGAGCATTGCAGCTATCAGGATTTTTGGGATTCCTTAAAAACTGAATTGTAAAAACAACAACTCTGTCCTTAACGCGATTTTCATACGTAATGGGAATTAATTCATTTTTTAGTCGTTCCTTCCACTGATTAAAAATGTCTTTATACATTTGCCACATTAACTCTGAACAGCAATTATCCAATAATATCTGCTTCCTAAAAGCGCCCAGCGAAACCTGATCCATAGCAAAAAATTTTTGTTCCAAATTAGCGCATTTACTTTTACTTATCGGCTCCAAAAACATTTTTGTGTACTTAGCATCCTTCTCCATACGCATTAACATTGAATATACAAAAATCAGCCCAAACTCCGATACATCCATAGTACGATTCTCATATCCATAAAGTATAGCTTTTGCAAAATGCAGCCACAATGCCCTTCTCTTATCCTCTGATACAAATGCTCCAAAAATTTCTCCATATGGACGGATTCCCGAAAATGATAAAATATTGTCAGACGCCATTTGACTAACCAAACGTCTTGCCGCTTCCTTTGTAGCATTATCAGGAATTACCTCAACCTCGAAATTAAGCAATTCATCAATCTTTATTTTCTCACTGAAATGTGAAATATCTTCTTCCGGATTTATATATATAATCTCTGTAAAATGAGCAGAATACAAACTTGATACAATATCATACAGCTCCTTGACATCTGTTACAAATTTACACAAAGCCTGTTCCGACCAAAACAGATTATTAAGCTCTCCTAAACAAAAAAACAGATTACCCTCGCAGCTCTCTACTATATCCATATAAAGATGTATCTGAGCTTCCTGTTCATACCGTTCTATATAATCGGATAACTGCTTCGATTCCTTCTCCATAAACATTATAATATTTTCCATTAATATCCTCCAAATACTTATTGCAGCAATTTCCTGTTTAATTCAATTAATCTGTTACACTGCTCCTTTGCCTTATTTAAGCGCATTTCCACTACTGTATCTTCAATAGAATTTTTCATAAAATGCTCCAATAATTCAACGTAAAATGGCGTTTCTTTTGCATAATCCCACCACAGTTTTTCAATATCATAATGATAGTCTGTAGTTTCCCAAGGTTTTCCGCCTGCATAATGAACAACAGCAGCCTGCTCTTTAACCTCCTTATATGTAATGCCATATTCATGAGCTGTGCGGGCAAAAAGGTCAAATACCGCCCAATCCACATACCCCACGCGCTGCCAATGGGCGTAATTCAAAATATCCTGATCCGGCGCCCGCATCTCAAAATCCCACTGCTCTGCTACCTTCATATAATATTCAAAATCGTAATTCGCCCTAAGCGTCTCCATATTCATCAATAAAAATCCTGAATTAAAATACTTGTGCCCTTTAGCCAATATCGGTTCAAACATTTCCTTCTGTTTTGCATTTAATATTTCACTGGAGTCTATACCGCACATATCCTGACATACTATAAGTTCTTCTCCCTCAAAATCTACATTATACAGCTCGTTTAAGGACTTATTTATAATCATATCCACATCTAAATACAGGATTCTGTCTACCGATTCCGGTAACAATTCCGATAAAAAAAGCCTGTAATATGCCTCTATGCTCCACTGCTTGGTATGTGGCAGCCGGCTGGAAAGCCTGTCTGCCGGCGCAGTAAGAGAAACTATTGTAATATCAAACTGTTTGACTGCCTCATTGAGTCGGTCAATATCCTTATCCTGTAAATCACTATTCAGCAGATATGCGGTAATCGGTTCTCTGTTATTTAAACACAGTGAATACAGCATAACACCTGTATATAGTAAATATCTTTTATTTAGCGCTGTTGCAATATTCATTTTCCACTCTCCGTAATATTTTATTCTATAGTCATGTAAATTTTATATGCTTAATTCCGCATATGAATCTTAAACATTAAAGGAATCTCTTTCGAATCTTATCCCATATGATAAATCTTATAAAAAAAATGTGCAAGGTTTATCTTGCACATTTTCAAAGTAGTTATCACTGAATATTTGTAATAATATGCGGTATGCTAAATTACTTTAATGTAACCTTAGCGCCTTCAGCCTCTAACTTAGTCTTAATATCTTCAGCCTCTTCCTTAGAAGCGCCCTCCTTAACTACCTTAGGAGCGCCATCTACAACCTCCTTAGCTTCCTTAAGACCTAAACCGGTTACTTCACGAACAACCTTGATAACCTTAACCTTGTTAGCGCCAACCTCTGTTAACTCTACATCAAACTCGTCCTTCTCTGCTGCTGAATCTGCATCTGCTGCTCCGCCTGTTGTCGTAACAACAACGCCTGCTGCCGCAGAAACGCCAAATTCTTCCTCACAAGCTTTTACTAAATCATTTAATTCTAATACTGATAACTCTTTAATTGCATCAATTAATTCCTGAGTTGACATTGCCATAATTCATTTCCTCCATATACTTAATTATTATTTTTGTTATTGTTACACAGATAATTTATCAATTAAATAATTGACTTATATATTATTCTGCAATTCCTATGCCTCTGCCGGCGCTTCTTCTGCAGCCGCATCGCCTGATTCCTTGCTGTCCGCAATCTGTTTGATTACGCGGGCAAAATTGGCGATTGGCGACTGAATGCTTCCAAGCAGCTTTGACAATAATTCTTCCTTTGACGGAATCTTAGACAACTGTTCTACGCCAGCCTTGTCATAATATGTGCCATCAACAATTCCTGACTTTACTTCCAATGCCGGAGAATTCTTTGCAAACTTGCATATAATACGCGCCGGAGCAGTTGCATCAGTCTTAGAAATAGCAATTGCAGTTGGTCCCTTTAAGTCCTTGACCAGCTCCTCAAACTCTGTTCCCTTGACTGCTAAATTTACCATGGTATTCTTATATACCTTATATACCACATCATTCTCTCTCATCTGCTTGCGGAGTTGTGTATCCTCTTCCACAGTTAAGCCGCGGTAATCTACCAGCACTGCTGCCTGCGCATCAGCAAAGTTTTCTTTAATTTCATCGACAATTGGTTTTTTTAACTCTACTTTAGCCACGCTTTTTTCCTCCTTTATATATTTTAACTGCCTCTAACATAAAAAACTCTATGCCAAAAGACACAGAGCTGTAATCATCATACATATAGCAGACCCTTACATCCTCGGCAGGCGCTATGCTTATACCATGCGGTACCTGCTGTCTTCGGCGGTTAATCCTTATGTACTGTATCACATGAATGCATTGTTGTCAAGCAATTTTCTCTAAAGAATAATTATTAAGAAGTCTGTCTGATTATATCAAGCATCTCTTTTACTCTGTGCTCATATGTATGAGATTGCTTTACTGCCTCATGTCCATTTGCCGCAATCTCCTTTCGTTCATTCTCGTGGCTCATATAATATTCAATCTTATTCATCATATCGTCCTCACTCTCATAATAGACAAAATCCTGTCCTGCAGTAAAATGCTTAAACAAATCCGATTGATAATTTGTAAGTAAAAAACCGCCCGCTCCCATAATATCAAACGCCCTTAAAGGAATTCCTGTGCGAATGCTTCTTAAAGAAATATTCAAATTAATCCTGCTGTGGCGAAACACTGCCGGCATACTTTCCTCCCAATCAATAGCACCGATGTAATCAGCCTCCGGTATATTATCAGGCTTTCTATGAGTATATAACTTTAGCTTATACTGCTTTGATACTCTTTTTAATAATCTCTGCCGCTCTAAGGCTGTAATCCTTCTTGCAATAAAATATCTTGAATATATGTATTGTAATGTTTCCACTCCGTCAGGCTGTATAGTATACGGTGCGCATTTACTCATCGCATCCACAATCTCAGGCGTAAGCATTTCATCTACAAAATAGTAGCCCCATATACACATTTGAGCATCCATAAGCGCATCTAAATAGCCTTTTGTATATTTATCCAGACCGTCAAGCTTATCAAATAAATTATGCTTTTCGTTGTATAATGAGCCTACAAAGGACACCTCTGAAGATACCGTATCCAATGCTTCCTTTGGAACCTTGATACCGTCTAACCTGCTTACATTTACAGCCAAAGGCATATAATGCACAGTATTTATGCCTCCCTGCTTAAACTCTTCATAAACCGCCCCATCAAATAAAAATACATGATTGCAGGAATTTAAAAGCGTTGTTGAGTATAATGCCGACAAAGGGCTGTCATAAACATACGCTACATAAGGAATCCCATGCCTCTGGCAGCCATTTGACAAGGAAGGAAAATAATTAAACGAGAATAAAAATGCAATATTATCCCTTTTCAAATACTGCTCCAACCACAAATCAAATTCTTTATCTATTCTATTGTACACATAATCATTATAAAATGAAATAACCTTATAACCGGCATTTACAAACGCCCGCTTCATATCTTCTTTTCCAAATGACGGAGAATCCAAGAATAATATATTCATATTTATCAAATTTCCTTTCCCACTGTGTTACTTGATTAAATTTCCATGCAGCAAGAAGCAGCGCATGGTAAGCCCTTTTTAGCAATTTCCCGCAAAAAAAGCAACCGGAAAATACTCCAGTTGCTCTTTATTATACTACAATTTTTAATTTATTGCGAATGCAATTCTTAAGCCAGCTTAAGTGTGTTAATCTTTACGCCGGGGCCCATAGTAGAAGTAATGGTAACACTCTTCAAATAGGTTCCCTTTGCGGAAGATGGTTTTGCCTTAATAATTGCACCCATAAGCGTCTGGAAGTTGTCCGCTAACTGCTCCTCTGTAAAAGAAACTTTTCCGATTGGCACATGAATAATATTGGACTTGTCTAATCTATACTCAATTTTACCCGCCTTAATGTCTTCAATTGCCTTTGTAACATCCATTGTAACTGTTCCGGCTTTAGGATTTGGCATTAATCCCTTAGGTCCAAGAACACGTCCTAAACGTCCTACTACACCCATCATATCCGGAGTTGCCACTACAACATCAAACTCAAACCAACCATCATTCTGAATCTTAGGAATTAAATCCTCAGCTCCAACATAGTCTGCACCTGCCGCCTGTGCCTCGTCCGCCTTAGCACCTTTGGCAAATACTAACACACGAACCTTCTTACCGGTTCCATGTGGTAAAACTACTGCTCCACGAACCTGTTGGTCTGCATGACGACTATCCACACCCAAACGGATATGAGCCTCTACAGTCTCGTCAAATTTTGCACTGGCAGATTTCTTAACTAAGCTAACTGCCTCGTCTACATCATAAGCCGCTGCCTTATCTATTAACTTAGCAGCCTCTACATATCTTTTTCCCTTTTTCATAACTAAACCTCCTGTGGTAATATCGGGAAGAAACCCTCCCACTTTTTAATTAGTCTTCTACCTTGATACCCATGCTTCTTGCGGTTCCGGCAATCATACTAATAGCTGCTTCAATGCTTCCGGCATTCAAATCCGGCATTTTAAGCTCTGCAATCTTCTGCACTTCTGCTCTGGAAATAGTTGCAACAGTTTCCTTCTTAGAATTTCCTGCACCTGACTGAATCTTACACGCTTTCTTAAGCAATACTGCTGCAGGCGGAGTCTTTGTAATAAAACTAAAGCTTCTGTCCTGATATACAGTAATTACAACCGGAATAATCAAATCTCCCTGATCTGCTGTCTTTGCATTGAACTGCTTTGTAAACTCAACAATATTAACACCATGCTGACCTAATGCCGGTCCAACCGGTGGCGCAGGCGTTGCCTTACCTGCTGGAATCTGTAATTTAATATAACCTGTAACTTTCTTCGCCATAATAGCGCACCTCCTAAAATGTGGTATAGCGGGAATAACCCTCCCACCGTCTGAATTATCAGACTGACTTATAACTTCTGAATATCTGAAAAATCAATCTCAACCGAGCTTGCCCTGCCAAATACATCAACGTCGATTGTAACCTTTTCTTTTTGCTCATTAACGCTCTTTACATTCGACTCTGTGTCAGCCCATGGTCCTGAAATCACACGAATCAAATCTCCAACATTAACATCAAGCGTTGCCTTTCTGCTCTGCTGGATTCCCATGTTACGCATCTCTGCATCCGTCAACGGAACCGGTGAAGATCCGGGCCCTACAAAACCGGTCACTCCTCTTGTGTTGCGAACAACATACCATGTGTCGTCGTTCAAAATCATCTTCACAAGCACATAACCGGGATAGAGCTTACGCTGTACCTCTCTCTTCTGGTCGCCCTTGACTTCCAGCACAGTCTGCATTGGAACCATGACCTCTTGAATCTGATCCTGCAGCCTTTGGTTTTCAACTGTTTTCTCAATCGTGGTTTTTACTTTATTCTCATATCCGGAATAGGTATGAGCTACATACCATTTAGCCTCCTCTGACATCTTATCACCTATCCTTACTGCATCAAAAATTGGATTCCATACTGGATTCCCATGTCAATAATCGCAATGATAATACCAATCACAATAGCAGACACCAATACTGCTGTAGTCTGCTTCGCTAAATCTTTCTTTCCCGGCCATATGATTTTCTTAAATTCTGCTTTAAGACCTTTAAACCATTTTCCCTTCTGGTTATTCTTTTCTTCACCCATATGATACCTCCATAACTACAATACAAAAGCCTCCCCTAAAGTTGGCAGATACATAGACATATGCAAAAAGCTATTACTTGGTTTCCTTATGCAATGTATGTTTTCTACAGAAAGGACAATACTTTTTTGTCTCCATCCTGTCAGGATGATTCTTCTTTTCCTTTGTCATGTTGTAGTTACGCTGTTTACACTCCGTACATGCCAATGTAATCTTAACGCGCACAACTTCCACCTCCATATTCCATATTCATTTTACAGCAGGCCATTTAATTCATTATGCATTAACCGCATACATAAAAACATTCTGCAATACTGCGCTTTGCTTTTTGTACAGATAATGCTTTACTACACAAAAAAAAGGCCTTACACCTTCCAACGCTAGATTAATATAACACATTAAACCTAAAGATGTCAATGTAAAATAATATTTTATTGGCTATTTTCTATTACGCTTCATTAAATAATATATGCCAAAACCCTTTTTTCTACAGACTTTGCAAATGTTTCCATCGAAAAATATGTATCATATACCTTTTTAGCATTTTCCCCTATTACAGGCAGTTCTTTTCTATTATCATATATTAATTTAATTTTTTCCACCAAATCCTTAACGTTCTCATTTTCAAAGCAATAACCGTTTACACCGTCCTCAATATAGGAACAATTGCCGCTGCCATCACTGACCAGAACACACTTTTTAAGCATCATATTTTCCAAAACTGCCATAGATAAAACCTCCCTTCGGGAAGTAAGTATTATACCATCCGCCTCCTGATATTTCCTGAATATCTTATCCCTTGGCATCAATGGTTCCATTACTGCATTAGCTTCCATTTTGCAAAGCTTTGCAACCATTTGATAAATATCCTCGTCTCGCTCCTTTTCATTGCCGACAAATATAATCTTAATAACCTCCTTATATGATTGCGGCAGCATACTATACGCCCTGACCATCAAATCCTGCCCCTTCTCCCATCCGTATGAGCCCACCACATAAAAGCATAACCGTTCTTTATCTTTCTTAACAATATGCTCTGATTGGGCCGGCGCAGGAATACCATATCTTAAAATGTCGGCTGTATAATTAAATTCTTCCCTGATAACGCTCTGCACATACTCTCCCACAGCAAATACATGTACATTATCCTTAAAGTCATGAGGATTGGGAATCTCTCCCCTTCCGTATTCAAAATAATTCTCATGCTCATGAATCCACCAAAACACCGGAATCTCCAATCCATTAAGAAGCATTACCGCCGGAAAATTAAGAACCGTATTTGCCACAACACCGTCAAATCTTTTAGCAACACTTTTAAATATCACACTCCGCTCCCAATATCTGCCGGAAATTACTACAGGAATGCCCATCTGTATGTAATCCTGCCTTAACTCCCCATCCTCTACGGACAAAATTAAAATATCGCAATGCTCCTTTAAAACTTTCGCCATTGTAAATAGCGCCATCGGCGCTCCCGTCCTGCTAAGTTGATGCGTCATAATAAGCATTTT